>CABUQL010000020.1 GCA_902493665.1 uncultured Eubacteriales bacterium | reverse complement strand
CACGAGCGCTTTTTTGCTAAGCTTTTTTTCAAAAAAAGCGCCTATAGGATTCTCTTACTTTTCAAACGGAATGTTGAAATGGTCGTATGCGGCTTTTGTAACAACTCTGCCTCTGGGCGTTCTGTTTATAAACCCGAGCTGTAAAAGATACGGCTCGTAAACGTCCTCAATAGTGTTTGAATCCTCGCCGATAGTAGCGGCAAGCGTGTCAAGACCGACGGGACAGCCGCCAAAATTTGTGATCATCGACTTAATCATGTTGGCGTCCGTTCTGTCAAGCCCGATTTTGTCAACCTCGATTTTCTCAAGCGCAATCTCGGTAATATCCTTGTTGACAATGCCGTCCGACATAACCTGTGAAAAATCACGTACACGCTTTAAAAGCCTGTTCGCAATTCGGGGCGTGCCCCGTGAACGCATGGCAATTTCACGTGCACCGTCCTCGGTAATTTCAATGCCGAGTATGCCGGCACTTCTTTTTACAATCTGCAAAAGCTCGTCGGCTGTGTATAACTCAAGACGCGCCAAAACACCGAACCTGTCACGCAACGGACTTGTCATGTTCCCCGCTTTCGTGGTCGCACCCACAAGCGTAAACTTTGGCAGATCAAGCCTTATAGAACGTGCACTCGGCCCTTTTCCTATAATGATGTCAAGCGCAAAATCCTCCATTGCCGGGTATAAAATCTCCTCTACACTCGCACTGAGCCTGTGTATTTCGTCTATAAAAAGCACGTCGTGGTTAGATAAATTCGTAAGTATTGCCGCAAGATCGCCCGGCTTTTCTATCGCCGGCCCCGACGTTATTTTAATGTTAACGTCCATCTCGTTTGCAATAATGTTTGAAAGCGTGGTTTTTCCGAGCCCCGGCGGTCCGTATAAAAGAACGTGGTCGAGCGCCTCGTTGCGGCTTTTTGCAGCCTTAATATATATGGATAAATTTTCTTTGGTTTTAGTCTGCCCGATGTATTCTGAAAGCGTTTTCGGTCTGAGCCCGACTTCCGTGTCGGTGTCCTCGCCGATACACTCGGACGCAACTATTCTTTCGTCAAGATCCATATCTTTTTCCTTTCTTGTTTTTTATAAAACGGCTTTAAGAGCTGCTTTGATAAGCTCTTCAAGGTCGGTTATTGAACTGTCTGCCTTTGAAACAGCTTTTTGCGCCTCGTTTTTGCTGTAACCCAAAACCATAAGCGCTTTTACCGCCTCCTGTTTTAAGTCGGTGTCGATGACCTTCTCCGATTCTTCGTTTTGCAGCGTTAATTCTTCGTTTTTGATTTTGTCTTTAAGCTCCAAAATAATCCTCTGCGCAATTTTGGGACCGATTCCCTGCGCCGATTTTATTGTTTTAACATCGTTTGTAACGAGCGCAACGGCAATTTTTGAAGGCGAGCCGATTGATAAAATGGCAATGGCGCCTTTTGCGCCGACTCCCGAAACGGAAATGAGCATTTCAAACATGGAAAGCTCTTCTTCGGTCGCAAAACCGTACAAATCCATAATGCCTTCTTTTATGTATAAATAAGTGTAAAGCGTTGCTTCTTCGTTAATTTTAAGCGCCGATATGGAATTTACGGACGAATAAATCTTAAATCCCACACCGTTTACGTCGGAAATAACGTAAGAAAGATCCTTTGAAACAATTTTGCCTCTGATGTAACCGAACATTTAAAATTATCCTTCCGTAATTTTTTAATAATCCCGTGAAATTTTCGATAATGCCGAACTTATTTCACTTATCGAGTACCCTCTGTATGCAAAATAGCGTATTACTTTCTGCTTGACTTTAAAATCCGAAAAGTCGCAGTTTTTGAATTTTTCGTTTATCATATCGGGAAGATTTAAAGAAAAGTCAATGCCGGCTTCCTCAAAAACGTCTTTTATAACGTCATTTGAAACGCCTTTTTTTCTAAGATCCGTTTCAATACGCATTCTGCCGTGCTTTTTGTACTCGTATGCATCTTTTGCGTAGGATAGGGCAAAAGAAAAGTCGTCAATATACCCTAAATTTTTAAGCTCGTCTGACACAAATGTGCAGACCTCTTTTGAGTATCCCTTTTTTAAAAGATAATCGCCGAGCGCTTTTTGTGTAACGCCCTTGCGGCTGATTAAATCCATTGCTGCCTTCATTGCTTTTGAATTGTCGCCCAGTGATTTGAAAAACAAAAGGTCGTTTTCGCTTATTTCCATGCCTTTTTTAACAGCGTATTTTAGGGCGTCAATGTCGCTTAATGAAAAGGAATATGCGCCGTCAACATATACCGAAACCCTTGTTTCGTCATGCACCTGGGTTTTAATATCAGTTATTTTCATAATCAGTCGTTTTTAGCAAATTGCTTTTCACGGATTTCTTTAATCTGTGCTCTTACTTTATCGGATATTTCGTTTAAAAGCTCGGGATTTGCTTTTAAATATTCCTTAACTTTGTCGCGTCCCTGACCTAATCTGTCGCCGTTGTATGAGAACCACGAACCGCTTTTCTGAACAATGTCAAGGTCTGCGGCAATGTCTAAAACGCAGCCTTCTTTTGAAATGCCTTCGCCGTACATAATGTCAAATTCGGCTTCTTTAAACGGGGGCGCCATTTTGTTTTTAACAACTTTTGCTCTCGTTCTGTTTCCAATAAGGTTTGTGCCGTCTTTTATAGCCTCGCCGCGTCTTACGTCAATTCTTACCGATGAATAATATTTAAGCGCACGTCCGCCTGTTGTAACCTCGGGCGAACCGTAAATAACGCCGACTTTTTCACGAATCTGATTGATGAAAATTGCGGCGGTGTTGCTTCTGTTTACGGCACCTGTAAGTTTTCTGAGCGCCTGCGACATAAGTCTTGCATGAAGACCGACATGGCTTTCGCCCATAACTCCGGCAAGCTCTGCTTTAGGAACGAGCGCCGCAACGGAGTCTACAACAATAACGTCAAACGCATTGCTTCTTGCAAGCGCCTCGGTAATTTCAAGCGCATCTTCTCCCGAATCGGGCTGCGACACTATAAGTCTGTCAACGTCAACGCCGAGATTTCTTGCATAAATCGGGTCGAGTGCGTGCTCTGCGTCGATAAACGCAACTTCTCCGCCCTGTTTTTGAGCCTCTGCAATAATGTGGAGCGCAACGGTTGTTTTACCTGAGGATTCCGGCCCGTATATTTCGGTTATTCTTCCGCGCGGTATACCGCCGATTCCGAGCGCAATATCAAGGCTCATAGCGCCTGTGGGGATAACGTCAACTTCTTTTATGGGAGCGTCGCCCATACGCATTATTGCGCCTTCTCCGAAGCTTTTTTCAATCTGGCGGAGCGCTTCTTCAATAGCCTTTTCTTTTCCGGCTTCCCTTGCGTCGAGCGATTGTATTTTTTTATCTTCTTTAGCCAATTTCAAAATCCTCCTTGTTTGGTTATAAGGATATCATACAATAAAAACTGTCCCGAAAAACGGACAATTAAGACTTAAAAAACTGCTGCGTTTTGTCACAGCAGCTTTTTAAATTATAAAATATCAACAAAAAGTCAATAATTTTAAAAAGTCAAAATTATTTTAAAGATGCTCTTGCTTCTTTAATGTTCTGAACAAATTTTTTACCTGTTTCGGTAATTGCTTTGTAGTCGCCTGTTTTAGCGCCTTTTGTAAGCGAGCTTCCTGCACCTACTGCAACAACGCCTGCTTTAATCCAATCTGCAACGTTGTCTGCATTTACGCCGCCTGTAGGCATAATGTTTGCCTGGGGGATAGGTCCTTTAATTGCTTTAACCATTCCGGGGCCGAATGCGTCGCCCGGGAAAAGTTTAATGATGTCAACGCCCATTTCAAGAGCCTTAACAACGTCTGCAATTGTCATAACGCCCGGCATACAGGGGATTGCATATCTGTTGCAAAGTCTTACTGTTGCTTCATCGTAAAACGGGCTTACAATGTACTGTGCACCCGAGAGGATAGCTATTCTTGCGGTTTCGGCGTCAAGAACAGTACCTGCTCCGAGAATCATTTCGCCGTTTTTGTAAACGTTTGCAAGTTCTTCTATAACCTTGTGAGCGCCCGGAACGGTAAATGTCATTTCAACTGCGGGAACACCGCCTTCGAGGCAGGCATCTGAAATTCTTCTTGCCTTTTCGCCGTTTTCGGCTCTTACGACGGCAACTATTCCTGCGTCTTTAATTTTAGATATAACAGTCTGTTTATCCATAATGTTACTTCCCTTCAATATGTAAATTTTATTACATATTATTTTACCACAAAAATTTAAAAAAGTAAATATTAAATGACAATTACGGAGAAAATAAATTCAAAAAAATAAAAATTTTACACAAATTTTACAAAAGCGCGCTTTTGAATTTTACAATTGAATGTTAAAGTATGTGTAACAGGTGAGAAAATATATAATGTTTGAATATTTTAAAACCTGTAAATGCTTTTTTATAATCCGCAAAAAAAGCATTTAAATACTATACATCGGCGGAAGAAAGGTTTTGGGATTTATTATGAAGTTTAAAAAATTAATTGTTTCATCTTTAGCATTGGCAGTGTCGGTTTTATCTTTGGCAGGCTGCGGTAACAACAGCGCAGATAATAAAAACGGCACGGAAGGAAAGTCGGGATTTAAAAGCGACAGTACGATTTCGGTAATTTCCAGAGAGGACGGAAGCGGAACAAGAGGAGCTTTTATTGAACTTTTCGGAATTGAAGAAAAGAAAGATGACGGAACAAAAACCGACAGAACAACAAAGAGTGCGGTTATCGCAAACAAAACGGGCGTTGTAATAACATCTGTTTCGGGCGATACAAATGCAATCGGATACATCTCGCTCGGTTCGCTTTCAGACAGTGTAAAAGCGCTTAAAGTTGACGGAGTGGACGCAACAAGTGAAAATGTTAAAAACGGAAGCTACAAAGTATCAAGACCGTTTAACATTGCAACAAAAAAAGATGTATCGGATGCCGCAAAAGATTTTATAAGCTTCATTTTAAGCAGCGACGGACAGAAAATCGTATCTAAAGACTACATTGCAGCATACGATGACGCAAAGCCTTACACAAAGTCGGACGCAAAGGGAAAAGTTGTGGTAGCGGGTTCATCTTCGGTAACACCGGTTATGGAAAAACTCTCGGAAGCATATAAAAATGTAAACAGCGATGTTGAAATAGAAATTCAAATGTCAGATTCAACAACGGGTATGAAAAATGCAGTCGGCGGCATATGCGATATCGGAATGGCGTCGAGAGAGCTTAAAGACGATGAACTTAAAGAACTTACACCGACGGTTATAGCGCTTGACGGAATTGCGGTTGTTGTAAACAACGAAAATCCTCTTGAAAACATATCGTCCGACGATGTTAAAGCGGTATTTACTGGTGAAAAAACAACCTGGAGTGAAATAAATGGTTAAAAAATATAAGGAGAAAATAATGAGCGCCGTGTTCTTCGCGGCGGCTCTTACCTCCGTAATTTCGGTTTTGCTAATCTGCGGATTTCTTTTTGCAAACGGCATACCGGCAATGAAAGAGGTTGGGTTCTTAAAATTTTTAACGGGCACAAACTGGGCGCCAAACGACGTTCCGCCGTCATTTGAAATACTTCCTATGATTATAGGAAGCATTTATATTACGTGCGGTGCGTGCATAATAGGCGTTCCGATAGGAATTATTACGGCGGTGTTTTTGGCAAAATACTGTCCGAAAAAGCTTTATAAAGTGTTAAAACCGGCAACCGAGCTTTTGTCGGGAATACCGTCGGTTGTATACGGATTTTTCGGAATAGTCGTTATAGTTCCTGTTATTAAATTCTTTTTCGGCGGAAACGGAAACAATATTTTAACTGCGTCAATCCTTCTTGGAATAATGATACTTCCTACGGTTATAGGAGTTTCGGAATCGGCAATAAGAAGCGTTCCCAAAAGCTACTATGAAGGCGCTCTGGCGCTGGGCGCAACGCATGAGAGAAGCGTATTTTCGGTAATTGTCCCCGCCGCAAAATCGGGAATTTTTGCAGGAGTGATTTTGGGAGTCGGCCGTGCCATAGGCGAAACAATGGCGGTTATAATGGTTGCCGAAAATCAGCCTGTTATACCGAAATCAATCCTTTCGGGAGTAAGAACAATGACGAGCAACATCGTTATAGAAATAGGATATGCAAGCGGTCTTCACCGTGAGGTGCTCATTGCAACGGGAGTTGTGCTGTTTGTGTTTATCCTTATTATAAATCTTTCTTTTTCAATGTTCAAAAGGAGGGATGAAAAATGAGAGGATTTACTTCTAAAATTGTAAAATTTCTTGTTTGGTTTGTAAGCTCATTAACGTTTATATCGTTGATTTTTATTATAGGTTATATTCTTGTAAAAGGTGTTGTGCACTTAAAGCCGAGCCTTTTTGCACTGCACTATAATTCAGATAACGTATCAATGTTTCCCGCATTTGTAAACACTGTGATAATAGCGGTTTTATCGCTTTTGTTTTCGGTGCCGCTCGGTGTTTTTACGGCGATTTATCTTGTGGAATATGCAAAACGGGGAAGCAAAATTGTTGAAGTAATAAGAGTGACTGCGGAAACGCTTTCGGGCATACCTTCGATTGTGTACGGTCTTTTCGGAATGCTGTTTTTTGTGTATTATCTGAAAATGGGAACTTCAATCATTGCAGGTTCGCTCACGCTTACAATTATGATACTTCCGCTTATTATAAGAACAACAGAAGAGGCGCTTATTGCCGTCCCCGACGCATACAGAGAGGCAAGCTTCGGGCTCGGCGCCGGAAAAATAAGAACTGTGTTTAAAGCGGTTCTTCCGTCGGCAGTACCGGGCATACTTGCAGGAGTTATTCTCGCTGCGGGAAGAATAGTCGGCGAAACGGCGGCGCTTTTATATACATCGGGAACGGTTGCAAACCTTCCAAAAAGCGTTATGTCATCCGGACGTACGCTCGCCCTTCATATGTATGTGCTTTCGGGAGAAGGCTTATATTTTGACGAGGCATATTCAACGGCGGTTGTACTGCTTATAACGGTGCTTTTAATAAACACATTTTCATACAGCATTGCAAGGAGGCTTTCGGGTAATGAAGTTTGATGTAAAAAATCTTGATTTGTATTACGGCTCATTTCATGCTTTAAAAGACATAAATATGGGCATTTACGAAAATAAAATAACGGCTTTTATAGGACCGTCCGGATGCGGAAAATCAACGTTTTTAAAAACGCTTAACCGTATGAACGACCTTGTTGAAGGCTGCCGCATTACGGGAAGCGTTAAGCTTGACGGTGCCGACATTTTTAAAGATACCGATGTTACGCTCCTTCGCAAAAGAGTCGGCATGGTGTTTCAAAAGCCTAATCCGTTTCCGATGAGCATTTACGACAACATTGTATTCGGACCGAGAACTCACGGAATTAAATCAAAATCGCGTCTTGACGAAATTGTGGAAAAGTCGCTTACAGACGCCGCAATATGGGACGAAGTCAAAGACAGACTAAAAAAAAGTGCGCTTTCAATGTCGGGCGGTCAGCAGCAAAGATTATGCATTGCACGTGCGCTTGCGGTTGAACCCGAAGTGCTTTTGATGGACGAGCCGACAAGCGCTCTCGACCCGATTTCAACATCTAAAATTGAGGATCTTGTGCTTGAGCTTAAGAAAAAATATACTATAATTATGGTTACGCATAATATGCAGCAGGCAACGAGAATATCGGATAAAACGGCATTTTTCCTGCTCGGCGAGGTTATTGAATATCAGGATACCGAAAAAATGTTTTCAATGCCCGAAGATAAGAGAACCGAAGATTATATTACGGGAAGATTCGGTTGATTTCGTTTTATGCAAAGTATTATTTTTTATAAAATGTGCTTTAAGGCACGGTGCCGGAGGCATTGGAGAGGAGATTTACGATGAGAAATAATTTTGACCGTGAGCTTGAAAATTTAAACGAAGAGCTCACTAATATGGGTATTCTTATTGAGAAAGCAATTTCAAATGCGGTTAAGGCGCTTGTTGAGCAAAATGCCGATTATGCCAATGCCGCAATTGAGTATGATAAAGAAGTAGACCAAAAGGAAAAGGATATAGAAAGCCTGTGTTTAAAGCTTTTGCTTCAGCAGCAGCCTGTGGCAAAGGATTTAAGGCTTATATCGTCTGCGCTTAAAATGATTACGGATATGGAGCGCATAGGCGATCAGGCGTCTGATATTGCCGAGATTGTATGTTTTACAATTGAAAAGCATCATGCTTTGGCAACGGAGTTTTACGATATTTTAAAGATGGCAAAAGCGACTATTAATATGGTAAACAAGAGCATTGACGCATATGTGAAGAAAGACCTTTTGCTTGCAAAATCGGTGTATGATGACGACGATATTGTGGATAATCTTTTTTCGGATATCAGAAATGACCTTATAGATATGATAAGAAGCGACCCGAAAAGCGGTGAGCGTGCGCTTGACCTTCTGATGATTGCAAAGTATTTTGAACGTATCGGAGACCACGCAACCAATATTGCAGAGTGGGTTGTCTTTTCAATAACCGGCGAACACGAATCGGCACAGTAGTATATGGCATCGCCCGAAAACAATCATTTAATATTTTTTACCGGCTGATTTTCCCCGATGCCGCACAAACTCGCTTGATAATACACAAAGTATTATCTTCACTTTCTTGCTTGCCTCTGAAAAAATCATCTCAGTAAAAACTGCAAGCACCTTACGGCATTAAATGCTTGGTTTTCGGGTGCTGCAAAAATGATAAGTTAAGTATTTCTAAAAAATTTTTTATTCGCGCTTTTTTGTAAAAAAGCTTGGCAAAAAACTTCCCTTGCAAAACTGCCGTTTTGCGGAGCAAAGTTTAAGGAGATTTAATTAAGCCGCCAAAAGCAAAAGTGGATTTTTAAGTGATTTGTGTAGTCACCCCTACGGAACGGAAAAAATAATAGCCGAAAGAAAATTTCGTTTTTTTCTTCCGGCTGTTTGTTTTCTTGTTTTTAAATTTTTCCACCGCAATGCGGCAGCATTGCACTAAAGGTTTTTGTGTTACTTTTTTCCAAAAAAGTAACGAATAAAAAGCGTATATTTTCCTTACTTTTTTTCAAAAAAGTAACGTACTAATTTCCGCTTGCATCTTCTGTAAAAATAACGAATGGGGCGTGTTTTATCCCAAAAAACACTGTAGCATTTAAACGAAAACGAATCACAGCTTATATACTTTCCGTTGCGGATAAATCCCTTCAAAAGCGCAACAACATGCTCGTCGGTTATCCCTGTTTCCTTAAAAAACTGGTTGTCGCCGCACATAACATACCCGTCATCGTTAACCCCGATTATTCTGTGCAAAACAAAATCGCCGTTATCTCTGCGGTAAAACGGGATATCGTATTTTTTCAGCTTTCTGCCGGGTTTTATAAGAACAATCGTGTCCTGTCTGTCGCGGAGCATGGGTTTCATACTCGTTCCTGACGAAATCATTTTAAATTCTCCGCCCGAATCCAAAACATTTTTGATTACGGGGTATAAATCTTTAAGAGAGAACGTGCTTACCTTCAAGCAAATCGGCTCCTTTAAGCGTATTTAAAAAATCTTTTACATCTTCCGCTGCGGTTTTTTCGTCGATGTCATACTCGCCTGTGAGCGCTTTTATAAGATCCGCTTCGTCAGCGCCGCCATCAAGAATTTTCCATAAAAAAATCCCTGTCTGGTTTAAAGTAACTATTCCGTTAAAATCCTTTGACGCATCGCCCGTTGCAACAACAATTCCCGAACCGTCGATTTCGCTGAGTAAAAATCCGTCTTTAATTTTCATAATTAAAAATCCTTTCTCATTTCGTTATATGCCAAAACCGCCGCTGCGTCCTCCATGTTGCATTTTAAGTTGTAAACTTGGCACTTTTCAAGAAGCTTTTTTATTAAATCCATAAGAGACGCCATCTTGTCGGGCGGTCTTACGGTTTGGTTTAAAATCGGCAAAACCGCTTTTGCGGCAGGGCATTTTTCTATCTCGTTTTCTTCGCCCCGCTCCAAAAGACAAATCGCTTTAAGCGGTACTTTGACATTTTCACTCGTGTCGGTTTTCCCCGAAAACGGTGTTCCGTACACGAAAAACTCACCGTTTTCAAGCGCAATTGCCGGTTTGTCGTCGTTAATTATAAATGCGCCTTTAAAGTTTTTAAGCCAAATCGATGTGTGCGTTGATTTTCCCGTCCCGCTGGGCGCCGAGAAAAGATACGCATTGTTTTCGTATGCAATCGCCGACGAATGAAGAAAAAACATATCGCGTTCAAGAATTTTTTCGTAAAACAGCGAGCCGTAAAAGATATATTCAACCATGTCGTCGTTAAGATGCGGGTATTGCGCCTGTTTTTCTTTGATGTATTCGTCGCTTAAGCTGATTTTTAAATCGTAATCGTCCTGCGTTTGGGCACACAAATACTTTTCGCTCTGTTTTTTCAGCGTTTCGTGTTTCGGGTCCATATAAACTTTTAATCCGCAGATATCGTAAACGGGCAAGACAATCACCTCTTAAACATATTTTATCACATATCTAAAACAACAAACTGCAAAAATCGTTATTTTTCGTCTTTGCTTCTGATTTTATAAGAAAGCGTCATAAGACTGTCGGACAAATGCACGTTTTCAATAGGTATGTCGCTGTCTGTTTTTATTTCGGCATACGAGAAGTTCCAGATGCCCTTTATTCCGTATGAGATAAGCTCGTTTGCGCATTTCTGCGATACGTTTTTCGGCACTGCAAGTATAGCGATTTCGGGTTTTTCTTTTTTTACGAAGCTTTCAAGGAGTGCAACGTCAAAAACTTCAACGTTATTGATTTTTTTGCCGATTATGGTTTTATCGGTATCGAAAATGCCGATTAGTTTGAAACCCCGTTTTTCAAAGTTTGAGTGGTTTGCAAGTGCGTGACCCAGGTATCCCGCGCCGAGGAGTATGGTTTTTACGCCTAAATCCAAACCCAATATGGAGGCTATTTCGTTTTTCAGCTGCTCAACATTATATCCGTAACCCTGCTGACCGAATCCGCCGAAAAAGTTGAAGTCCTGGCGTATCTGTGATGCGGTAACGCCCATTTTTTTGCTGAGTTCGCCCGATGAAAT
>CABUQL010000019.1 GCA_902493665.1 uncultured Eubacteriales bacterium | reverse complement strand
AAAGACGAAGAAAGGCTTTGTGCCTTTCAAGGCTGACAAGGCGAAAAAACAGGAATTTAACAAATTAGAGGCATGTTGTGTTCGACTCTCTAGTGCCAAAGCCAAATCACTAAAAACCAAAAACTTTTTTCTTTCGATACCTTTGCCTAAACCCTAGTTTTTAAGACTGTCAAGCATTTCATTTATGAGTTTTTTCGGAACATATCCTATCGGATTTGAGTTTTCATAAGCAACGCTTTGTCTGTCGCCTGCACTTACATATTTAAACTCACGGACGGAAGAATCGTTCATTGTAAATTTAACTGTGCATATTAAATCGCCTGAGACATTTTTAAAGCAGAAGTCCGACATTCTAAGTCCTACAATACTCTGATAAATTTCTTTAAATTTATTTTCCAGAACCTGTGCGCCGTCTATTGTATAAACGCCGTTTTCCGATTTTAAAACATAGCTTTTTCCTTCCGATGAAATTTCAATCTTCTTTACATTTTTTACATTCGGAAGATAAATAAACGAATCGGCAATTTCAATATTTTTAACTTCAAACAAAGATAGCGTATCTTCTTTCATTGTGAAAACGCCTTCTTGCGTGTCACATCTCACATAACAGTATCCGTCGCTTGAATCTCCAAAGTAAAATTTTTGCTTTGTTCCGAAACTGTCCTCAACGTAAACATATTTTTTCGGATTTGAAAGACCGTATTTTTCATAGTTCTTATCACTGTTATCAACAAAATTTTCCGAAGAAAAATAACTTATAACGGAAAATATCTTCTCGTTTGCGCTCGTTTCGTCGGCTTCGCGTTCAACTGGCGAAGTGATATACCATTTGCCGTCTTTTTTTGAAAGATTAATGTCGTTTATACCGCCGATAACGCTTACCTTTGTAAGCTCCTGACCGTCAACACGAAGAATCTGCGTATCACGGTACTCGTCAAAACCTCTTAAAAATGCATCGCCTCTTGTTGAATAAAGCGTAAACACTCTGTCATCACCGTCAAGCTTTGCAAAATATGCGCTGTCTTTTGTGTTCGAGCCGATTAAAAGACGCTTTGTTTCGTCATCAAAAACAACAGTAATTTCGCCCTTCGGATTATCGAGTCCGTACTCGGAAAGATTAATGTTTCCTTCTTTAATAATATCCTTTGCAACAAGAAGCGCCAAATCCGATGCAAGCGAATCGACCGAAGAAGATTTGAGCGTTATTTCGGGGTAATCCTTATTAACAAATTTTCCGTCTTTTCTTACAAACGAAAAACTTTCATCTGAAAGCTTAACATCTATTTCGCTGATTTTTTCAGCATCTTTGTTGTATATTGTTATAACATTTTCGGCATCGTCCGTGTCAGGTTTGGTTTTTGAGTCCGGATTAAACGAAAGTGCAAAATATATGCCTGCGCCGATTAACAAAACCGCTGCAATAAGGCTTATAAGACTCTTTTTTGATATCATAAATACTTCCTCCTGAGCCATACGATAAATCCGAAAATAAGAATTACGGCAGGAATTACAATTATTACAAGAACGGTTAAAACGTTCGCCTGACTTGCGTCAATTGCAATTGTCTGCGGAGTCATATCCTTAGGACCTATCGACATAAGCGATGTGCTTCCCGAAAGATATTTTACGCTGTTTACAACAAAATCCTTATTTGCAAATCCCGAATTGCTCACAAAATTTGAGTGCAGATAATAGGAATTGCTGAGGAAAAGAAGTTTTGCCGTATTTGCGTCATCGTTTGTTTTTTCAACCATAACTCCAAGAGCAAACGGACCTCTTTCATCGCCCGCCTCGTATTCAATCGAATCTCTGTCCGGTTTTATAAAACTTTGCGAGCTTGATGTCAGAATTGTTTCACTTTTAACATTTTTCTCGCCTTCAACATATATTGCCGGTGAATAAACAGTTGCTATCCTTTCGCCGCTTATGCTTTCGGTAATATCGCTTTTGTTAATCTGCGGAATTATACAAAGCGGAAGATTGTTAAAGTAGTTTTTGCTGCTGCCTTCAACAACATATCCGTTTGAAAAGCTGATTCCGTACTGTGAGTAAAACTCATTTATCTTCGGAGTATTTTTGTTAAGCTCGTTAGGTCCTGCAAAAATTGCATTTCCGCCGTTGTCGATATATTTTTCCAAAGCGTCGAGTTCTTCGGCAAGGAAATCCGATGCAGGTGACAAAACCATTACCACAGAAGCGTCATCGGGAACGCCATCATTCATAAGGCTTAAAGATTTTATCAAAAACGGCTGGTTTGCCAAAAGCGAAGAAACAAACTCGGCATTTCCTGCTTCGTTGTGACCTTCGGTAATGTATATAACACTCTGCTCTCCGCCCGTTACTGTTTCAATTGCAGATGTAAAAAGCTGCTCTCCGCCGAAAAGCACAACATCGTTTGACGTTGACGCAACATTTGCAATATCAACAACTTTATAAGTCTTATCCGTTTCAAATATTATTGAATTTTCGGTAGCGTCATTTCCGCGCTCGTCTTTGTATTTTCCGAAAATTGTGGGTTCTTTGTCCGTATTTACTCTTGTATATGTTATTTTGTCGCTTTCTTTGTCATATTTTTTCAAAAGCAAATCCATAGCTTCATAAATTCCGTATGAATCCGACGCATCTTCCGGAATAAGCGATTTTATTCTGACATCTGTTTCAAGATTTTTTATCGTATCCTTTGTAAGATCGGAAAATGAAAGTATTTTGCTTTTTGTAAGGTCTATGCTTAAATCAATCTTCGAATTTAATATTCCGGCAATTGCATTAACGCCGATTACCGCAGCTATTACAAGAAGCGTGATTGCAACAGACATCATTTTGTAGCTTTTCTTAAAATTCATTTTATTCTCTCCTATTTTTTCCATCGTCTTTTTTCAAGCTGCACTACCGTTAAATATCCGAAAAGCACAACTATTGACAGATAATAAACAACCGATTCAATATTTATAACACCCGATACAAAGTCGTTAAAGCGTGTTGCAATCGACAAGTAAGAAACAAATGTTACAAGAAACGGATTTGACAAAAGCGGAACAAGAAGATAAATTATATAAAGCATAAAAAGTATTACAAATGTCGCAATTGCCGAAATTATCTGGTTTTCCGTAAGCGATGAAATGTATATTCCTATAGTTATAAAAGAAATTCCCATAAGAAAGAATCCAACATAAATTCCTATTATTTCAGACCACACGGGAGATGTAAATTTTGATATTATTATCGGATAAATAAGCGATGCTATAAGCGTTATTGCAAAAACCGCAAATGCTGAAAGAATTTTCCCCGCAACAATTGACACAATGCTTATCGGAGATGTTAAAAGAAGTATATCCGTTTTATTGTTTTTTTCTTCCGAAATAAGACGCATTGTAAGAATCGGAATAAGAAAGATTATTACAATTATAAGGTTTCCGAAAAGATAGTTTAAATCGCCTCTGCCGCCCCTTATATTTGCAAAAGAGAAAAACAATCCCGAAAGAGCCATAAAAAATCCTATAAAAACATATCCTATCGGAGAATAAAAATATGCTTTGAGTTCTCTTTTAAATATTGCGCCCATTTTAATTCTCCTCCTTTTTCTCAATAGGTTTTGCGCCCTCCGAAGTAAGACGGAGGAACACCTCTTCAAGCGTAAGCGATGAAGATTTTTGCATAATTATCGGCATATCGTTTTTTGAAAGCTCCCTGAAAATTTCGGCACGGATGTCACTGTCATGTTCCATTTCAATTTCAAAGTCAAAAGAGCCTTTTTCTCTTTGACCGATAAGTTTAATATTTTGAACAGCATCTATGCTCTCCAAAACTTTTCTTATTTCTTCTCTTTCGCCCATAATTCTAAGTTCCAAAAGATTTCTTGGCGTTATTTTGCCCGAAAGCTCGTCGGGAGAACCGATTGCCATAACACTGCCGTTGTTTATGATTATTACCTTTTCGCAGATTGCCGAAATTTCAGCAAGAATATGCGAGCTTAAAATAATTGTTCTGTCACGTCCGAGTTCGGAAATAACTTTTCTTATTTCTATAATCTGTTTGGGGTCAAGACCCACCGTAGGCTCGTCCAGAATAAGGATTTCGGGATTTCCCACAAGCGCCTGTGCAATACCGACCCTTTGCCTATATCCTTTTGACAGATTTCTTATAAGTCTGCCCTTGACATCATCAATTCTGACCATATGAAGTATCTGCGCAAGATGGTCTTTTTTAGGTTCTTTTACGCCTTTTATGTCGTAAACAAACTCAAGATATTCCAAAACGGTCATATCCATATAAAGCGGAGGCTGCTCGGGAAGATATCCGATTCTTTTTTTACATTCCTTCGGATTTTTCAAAATGTCAAATCCGTCTATTTTAATACTTCCGCCGCTTAATGAAATGTATCCCGTAATCATATTCATTGTTGTTGTTTTTCCGGCTCCGTTCGGTCCTAAGAAACCGACAATTTCGCCTTTGTCAACGTTAAACGAGATATCGTCAACGGCCTTTTTTGTGCCGTAGTATTTCGATAGGTTCTTTATCTCTATCATCGTTTTTTCCTTCCTTTTTCCTTTTAAAATAAGTAACGGTTCATCATTTTAAAAACGATTCCAATATCGCCTTTTATCATAATAAATATATTATATCATAAAACTGCCCAAATGTGTTAATAAATTATTAATTTTTTAACTTTAAAAACAAACTGATTCGTTTTTTTATTAAGAATAAATCAAGACACAAAAAAACAGGGAGGAAGCCCCCTGTTTTTTGAGATTTTTGTTTGTTATTTGTTATTGCAGCAGCCGTTTGTGTTTCTTAAACCTTCATCATTAAAATTGCAGCGCTCGGGCGGGAAAAATTCCTCTACCGGGAATTTGAGTTTTTCAAAGAGCTCGCAAGGATTGTTGTCGGTTGATGTTACGCATTCACACTCGGGAACGCAGAAATCAATAACAGGGATAAGAAGCTGAACGTCTCTTTCAAGTCTTGTGATAGTGAAAAGACCGAGAGAAACAAATACTTTTTTGTCACCGTCTCTGTCGACAATCTGGTCGTCAAACACACCGCAGATTGTTCTGGGAACGGAAGCTACATCCATATCGCAGCAGCAACAGCATTTTTCGCCGGGTTCTGCAACTTTTACGCCGAGGCAAATCGGGTCAACAACTTCTGTTTGTGACATATAAATGCACAAAAATCATATAATTAAAAGAGTTTTGCATTGCAGAAAAATTTGTATAAACATTGCAAAGCTCACTGTTTTAAACAAAAATGTGCAAAGACAATCTTTGACGGAAAGGATATTTTATGAAAGTTTATGTTATTACAAAGCTTTCAAAAGATGAAATTTTAAAAAAACTTAAAATGCTTATATCAAAAAAAGTTTACAAAGGAAGCGGAAAATGAGAAAAATTGCCGCTTACTGCAGGGTTTCCACAGACAGTGAAATGCAGCTTTTGTCACTTAAAAATCAGCGTGATTTTTTTGAGGACTTTGCGCAAAAAAACAACTATGAACTTGTAAAAATCTATGCCGACAAGGGTATAAGCGGAAAACAAATGAGTATGCGTCCGCAGTTTTTAAATCTTCTTTCGGACAGTAAAAAACATATGTTTGACCTTGTTGTCACAAAAGATATTTCAAGATTTGCAAGAAACACTCTCGATTTTTTATGCGGAATACGCGAACTTAAAAAGAACGGCGTCGACATCTGGTTTTTGTCAAACAACAAAACAATACTCGGCGAATCGGAGTTTATTCTTACAATTTATGCCGCACTTGCGCAGCAGGAATCGGAAAACCTTTCAAAACGTATATCTTTCGGCAAAATGCAAAGTGCAAAAAACGGCAGAACGCCGAGCGTTATATACGGCTATGACAAAAACGGCACATTTTCGCTTGATGTTAACGATTTTGAAGCTGATTGCATAAGGCTTATTTTTTATCTCTACACCGAGCGTTATTACGGTTTTAAAAAAATTTCGGACACTCTTAATTTTCTTGAAATTCCGTCTAAGAAAAATTGCAAATGGAACGCAAAATCCGTTTCAAGGATACTCAAAAACCCCGTATACTGCGGAATTCTTATAAACAACAAAACCACAACTTTGGATTTTATATCATCAATCCGCACAAAAACAAACGAAAGCTACATTCACAAAAACGCCAGTTTTAAAATTATAGATAAAAAAATTTTTGACAAAGCGCAAAGAATTATAAACGGAAAAAGTTTGGAAAATCAAAAACATGCATACCGTTCGCATCACATTTTTTCATCGGTCATTTTTTGCAAAAACTGCGCTCACCCTTTTACAAAACAAAAAAACTCTTACCGATGCTCTTTAAACAATCAAAACAAAGAAAAATGCAGCAATTCTTTTGCCATTTCCGAAAAAAAACTTCTTGATTTTTTTGAAGATTATTTTAAAAGTTTTGATATTTGCAAGAAAAAACAGACTTTATCAAAAAATGATGAAAAAATCGTCGATTTTCTTAAAAGAATTAAATATGTTTTTTTTGAAAAACACAAAAACCTTTCTCTCTCAAAATCCGACTATGAAGGAAAAATTCTTAAAACAGATGAAATTATGCCGACCTGTCGGAATGATTATTTACACTCAAACGAATTTTACATTGATTTTCTAAAAAAAATCGAAGTTGATAATAACGGCAATATTTTTATTTACATATAGTTTTTATTTGCATATAAAAAGACGGTGTAAGATTTTTTTACACCGTCTTTTTTGAATTTTGAAAAATTTGTGCATTGCACTTAGTAAGCTTTTTTAATACACAGCTTTAAATTACTTTCCGCTGTTTATATAATCTTTTATATCAATTCCAAAGAACATCTGGAAAAGTTCCGATGACAGATCTTCGTCAAGACCCGAATGAAGTTCATTCTGATATCTTTCTTTTTCAACGCCGTTTTGCTCGGCAAGCGTCTGAAGAGCATCATACATATCGCAAACTCTGTCAATATCTTCTTTATATGTCTTTCTTACATAACCTGTTTCATAAATTGCAATTCCGTTTTCGGCATCTTTAAGAGTTTTCTCTATTGTTTTAACTATTTCGTCAACGATTTCCTGCTGAGCCGTGGGAAGCATAATATTCGGAAGCTGTTTTAAAAGTGCGTTCAAATCGTCAACTGCTTTCTTCTGCTGAGCCTCGTCAATGTCCGGTTCAGGATCAGGCTCGGGGTCCGGCTTAGGATCGGGCTTTGACGGTTTGGAAGAGTTTCCGTTACCGCCGGAATTTCCGTTGCCCTTACCACCCGTCGAATTTCCGTTGCCGCCTGTTGACGGAGTTGAAGGCGTAGTAGGTGTAGTTGGTGTTGTGGGAGTTGTCGGTGTTGAAGGTTCTACATCTTCATCGGTAACAAATCTTGAAAGCACAACTGCAAGCTCCGCTTATGTTCGATGTTGCTCTGAATACATCGCCCGTTTCAAGAGACATTATTCTGTTTGCCAAAACTTTTTTTACATAAGGAAGCGCCCAATCGGAAACTTCGTCTTTAATTTCTCTTACATAAGGAAGGTCATAAAGCTTTGTGACTCTTGTAATAATTACGCATGTTTCTTCTCTTGTAAGATTATTGTTTCCTCTGAATGTGCCGTCTTCATTACCTGCAATATATCCTGCTTTTTTTGCAACGGCAACATAAGGATAAAACCAGTCTTTTTCTTTATCAACGTCGGGAAAATTGTCTTCGGCGCTTTCTTTGTATCCGAACACAAGGTTAACCATTTTGCAGAGCTCTGCTCTTGTAAGGTTATCGTTCGGCTTAAATGTGCCGTCGCCGTGTCCCGAAACAATTCCGGCTTTTGCGAGTTTATATATTGCTTTTCCCGAAGATGTATTCTCATCAACATCGCTGAATTTTATTCCCTGAACGGCAGAAGTATTATCAGTCGCCGATGAGGTATCGGCAGCCAAAACCGCACTGCTTGCAACAATCATAGATGCTGCTAAGGAAACAGCGATTATTTTTTTAAGTGCGTTCATTTTATCATTCCTTTCTAAGGTGTTATCTTAAATCTGTAAGTTGTTATTCATCGGCATTTTCTTTGGCACTATGAGAAATTTACTTTTTCAAACCATATAGTTTTCCGCTCTCCGGTGCCGCCGTACAATGCCTAAAATAGGCAGAATCAAATTCTGCCTATTTTAAATTTTGTTATTATTTCTGTATTTCTCTGTAAACTGTTACTTTGTTATTTTTGTATTCTTTACTGTAAGTGTCTTTTGCAGTCTGATATTTGCTGAATTTTTTAGCCAAAACATTATCAAAGAATTCATTTACCGTAATATCCACATTGTTGAATGCAAAGTCAATTGCTTCTTTAAGTTTTGCATAATCCTCGTCTGTGTAGTCTTTGTTTATAGGACTTGTTTTATACCAATTAACAAGCTTATTAACAAGTGACGGGAATTTCTTTTTAACAGCATCTTCAAATGCTCTTACAAACTTGTTGTCAACCTTTGACGGAATTGTTCCGTTTTTAGCATAATCGTCAAGCATATCTGCTGCCATATTCACATATTTCAAAATGAAATCGTGATAACTGTCAACAACTTTGTCAATTTGAGCCTGGTCAAGATTTCTGTTGTACCATACAAGTGCGTCATCGGTAAGAATTGAAATTTTCTTAACCAAATCATAGTAATCATCGATATCTTTTAATGTGTATCCGCTGAGCGTATTCGGTTTTGCATTTTCCGAACCATCAAACAAATTGCTTACATCAAGAAGTCCTATGATTTCTCTTAAATATGCATTTTCACTGTAACGGAAGTTTTTAGCTTTTATAATTTCAACTGCTCTGTCATAAAGCGGAATATAAATATCCGAAACAGGGTTAATTATAAATGTGTAGCCTGTGTCAACAAATGTTGTGATTCCCGCATCTGCATTTGTAAGTGCAGTGTTAACCTGGTCAAGTATTCTTTGAGAAGCATCTTCAAAGATTTCTTTCATCTTAGCTTCGGGATAAATTTCAAAGAGTTTTGCCGGAACTTCTTTTTTAAGTTCGTCAAATGTAAATTCAAGAATTTTCTTTTTAAGTCCCTCTGCGATAAATGAGTTGTCTGCATTGACTTCAAACTGCTTTTTGTTTTTAACTTCGTCCAAAAGTTTGTCGAGTGTAGCTCTGTACATTGTATCAATTATATCATTAACAACCTTGTCACGAAGATCCGTATCCGTATTAAGATAATCAAGAGCATAGTCAACGTAAGCATCAATTCTTGAAATGTGGCTTGATTTTACGATAAAGCTTGAAGCTTTTTCGATGCATTCTGTCTGTTTTGACGGATTTGTTTCAAATTCGGTTATAATTGCGTCAACAGTTGCATCTTTCTGTGCAGGCGATAATGTTGACGGATCATAACCTGTTACATATTCAAAGAATGAATCGTCAGTTTCCATCATGTCTTTAAACGTTGCTTTAACTTGTGAAAGACCTGTTGTAGTATTATTCACTGCAAATTCAAGTACTTTTTCAATAAGCGCTTTAACGTCCGAAACTTTTGCTGCATCACCCGATGAAGCCTGAAGTTTGATGTATTCGACAATCGAATTTCTGAGTCTGCTGCTTGTTGTAAACATTTCTTTTGCATTGTCAACAATGTATTTTTCAAGATTTGATTCTCCGATTATCATAGAGAATTTTGCAAGAATTTCCTGCATCAAAATGTTATTTGAATCATCAATAAGCTTATATTCTTTCATCTTATTGATTGCTTTATCATAATAACCTGTGTCTTTTATTGCTTTAAGCGTTGTTGTTTGCGAAATAACTTCGTTTATTGCATCAAAAAGTCTTGTGTCCGGAGCGTAATATGTTCCGAATGTAAGCGATTTTCCGATTTTATCAACGTACAAATTAAGGCTTACTTTCTGCGATGTTGAGTAAACTGTCATATCCTGTGTAACAACAGTTGCATCAGTAAATTCCTCCCAAGTTGCCGATGTGGGATTATACCACCAACGGAATTTGGCTTTATACTGCCAATCGGATGAAGCATAAAGCGAAGATACGCTTGCGTCTTTCTTAAAGCCTTTGTATTCTTTTGTTGTTTCAGGGATGTCGGATGCCGAAACTGTTGTGTTTTGTGCAACCGTTGCCGTGCCTAAAACTCTTGTTCCCTCTTTAAATGTTACCGTAAATGTGTTTATGTCGTAGTACATTTTAAGTACAAGACTTCCGTCACTTAAAATCTCACCGGATTTAACACTCATAGTATCATTTAATGTATATCCCGGATATGCCTTGTCGGGAGCTGTTACAGTTTTTCCGATTGTGTCTGTAATTGTAACGCAATCTTCAGTTACTTTTTCATATCCCGAAAGATCTGATTTTTGCTTATAATATTCTATTGCGTACTGTGCTTTTGTTGCAGGTATCGGATCCCATTTTGCAACAAGGTTCATATCTGCCGTAACAGGTGTTGATGCCGTAACTTTAGTTGCACCGTTAAACCAGCCGGCAAAACTGTGACCCGTTTTTGTAACGCTCGGTAAAACCACATTGCCTTCATACGGAATTCTTTGTGCATCAAGACTGCTTCCAGCAAGTACCGTACCGCCGGCTGCGTCAAATGTTACATTATATATTAATCTGTTATAGTAAAGTTTTAAAACAAGACTTCCGTCTTCTAAGATTACGCCTGATTTTACACTTTGTGTATTGTCAAGCTCAAAGCCTGTGTATGCTTTATCGGGTGCAGTTACTGTTGCTCCGACTGCGCCTGTAATCGTTGCCGAATCCGCCGTTACTTCGTCATATCCGGAAAGGTCAACTTTTTGCTTATAATACTTCACTGCATAATTTGCTTGTTTTTCAGACCAATGTGCAACGAATGTAACATCTTTTGTGATAGTAGTATCTTCATCAATTTTAGTTACTCCGTCAGTCAGATACCAACCCAAGAAGTCATTTCCTGCTTTTACGGGAGTGGGAAGCATTCCTATTTTTTCACCGTATACTTTTGTTACGGAAGGAACATCGCTGCCGCCGCCCGAGTTAAATGTTACAGTGTACGAATTTCTGTCATAGTAAACTTCCAATATGAGACCGGATTTATTTACTTTACCTGAAATTGTGCTGAGTGAAGGATTATATGTGAATCCTCTCCTTTCCGGAATCGGTGCGGTTACGCTTGCTCCGGATTTGCCTCTTGATGTTTCTGTTTTTACAAGCTCATAACCTGTAAGATCAAGAGTTTGTGTCAAATATCTGATATAGTAATCATATACAGGAGTTGATGACGAACCGCTTCCTTTGTTCGGACCGTCAATTACAATTGTGTAATCTTCTTTAAATGTTGCCGGAGTAATCATGTTGATTCCGTCAAACACTTTTTCGGTTCTGTAGTTATCAAAGTGAACCGTTGCATTTACGTTGTTAACAACAACGCCTTCGCCCGTTGTTACATTTGTAAGTCTTACGGTTGCAGCACCTCTTACCAAAAGTCTGCCTTTTATTGTTACATCTGTAAGATTAATTTCCGAAAGATCTGCACCGTCGCCGATAACAAGGTCGTCTTCAACGGTTATTCCCTTTAAATTAACATCTTTTGTATTAATCATTGCACTGTTGGCGCCGACAGTTTCATATGTACCTGCTGCCGAATAATATGTTTTAAACATATTGTGCATAAACTGTGCAAATTCAGCTCTTGTAATGTTTGCCTTAGGTGTAATCATATTGGCTTCGTTACCGTTTATGTAACCTTTTTTAACCAAAGGCGAAAGATATGATTTTGCCCATGTGCTGATATCGTTTGCATCCGCAAATTTATTTAAAACAGATGTGTCGTTGTCGGAAAGAACCATAGCTCTTGCAAAAAC
>CABUQL010000018.1 GCA_902493665.1 uncultured Eubacteriales bacterium | reverse complement strand
AACTTCAATACCGAACTTATCGGCATAGTCTGTGATTTCTTTAATTTCATCTTTTGTGTATCTTCCTCTTAAATATCCGAAATAAGGATATTCCTTAATTTCATATGTATCTTCCGTGTAAAGCATAAGAAAATTAAGACCGAGAGCCGCCATATTTCTGATGTAACTTTTTGCGCCATCAACGGTTAAAACGGCATTTCTTGAACAGTCAACCATAACACCGCAGTCTTTAAAATGCTTTTTCTGAAAAATCTCAAAATTTCTTTTGCCCTTTGAGTATTCTTTTGCAAAAACAAAAAGTGCACGGCACAGTGTTATTTTGTCTTCAAAGCCGATAACTGCTTCGTTTTCGCCGTATTTAGCATACACACCGTCTTTTTTTGTAAAATTAATTTCGCCGTCAAAGTTAAAGTTTAAATGTGAAAATATAATGTTTTTTAGTTCGTTGCATTTAATAGTATCCATAATAAACTCCCAAAAACTATTTTGATATTTCTTCTCTTATTTTCTTAAGTTCGTCAAATAATTTATTTTCTTTAGATTCAAAATCGGCTATAAGCTTAAACTGTGTTCTTGTTCTTGCAAGATTCTGGTCCTCATAGTGGATTTTAAAATATGTGTCACCGTTTAGGTAATCGGTTAAAAATCTTATTCCACATTCGTATGTCATAAGCTTTATGCTGAAAGGAAGAAGATTAAATTCCTCGTCTGTAAGCGTATTTGAAAGCGGTGTTAAAAATCCTTTTGAAAAGGCTTTAAACATATCTTCTTTAAACCATACTTTCGATAAATCTTTTTCGTCTTCGGCAGCAGAGTTTGCCCCGAATCTTAATGCGTCACCGTAATCGTATAAAAGACTTCCCGGCATAACGGTGTCAAGGTCGATAACGCAAACGCCTTCGCCCGTATCTTTGTCAAGCATAACGTTGTTAAGCTTTGTGTCGTTGTGAGTAACTCTTGACGGAATTTTGCCTTCTGCCATTTTTGAAATAACCTTGTCGCAGAAATATTCGCGTTTTAGGGCAAATTCAATTTCGTCTTTAACGGAAGAAAGCCTTCCCATTTTGTCTTCTTTTATTGCCTGTTTTAAGTTTTCAAATCTGTTTACGGTGTTGTGAAAATCTTTTATTGTTTCAAAAAGCTTGTCGGCAGGAAAATCAGAAAGCATATTCTGGAATTTGCCGAATGCATATCCGGCACTGTATAACTTGTCGGGAGAGTCAACTATGTCGTAAGAAACTGCATTGTCAATAAATTTATACAGTCTGAAATATGCATCATCGCTAAGTTTGTAATAGCAATTATCGTCGATTGTTTTTATAACCGTAAGTGTTTCCCTGTCGGGATCTCCGCCTTCTGCCTTAATTTTCTTTCTTAAATGGCTTGTAACCTCCAAAATGTTTTCCATTACCTCGTCGGGATTTTTAAAAACATTTGTGTTGATTTTTTGAAGTATGTATTTAGGCTCATTTTCCACAATGTATGTGTCGTTTATATGACCGTTTCCGTATGAGGAAATGTCAGCCTCTATTTTAAAATTTCTAAGTATTTCTTCTAAATTATAACTCATCGTATTTTCCTTCATCAATATATTTATTAAGTGCGGCCTTTACGGTGTCGGTATCGCTTTTGTATGTTATGCCGTACCATTTTTCGTCAGTTTTAAGAACGGTAACTTTTTTTCCGTCGCGTTTTATAAGAGTGTTTATAAATGACGGAAGAAAGAACTCTTCTTTTTTGTAATCTTTAATATTTTTAAGGAAAAGATTAAACTCACTTTCAAGCTCTTCAAATAAGTCGGGAGTAAGTCCCCACATATTCATCGAAACTATTGAATTTAAATCTTCACCGCTTGTTTTTGTTATTTTTGTATGTTCATCAACGCCGGTTAAAAAACCGCTGATATCGGTTTTGCATATTCCTCTTGAAACACTTCCGTTTTCGGACAGTGTATTTTTAAGGATAAATCCGACCATGCAAAGCTCTTTAGGGTTTTCGGTCAAGAATTTGTTTAGTGTTTCAAAAGAATCTCTTCCGTAATAATCATCGGCATTTATAACGGCAAAAGGAGTCTTAACTTCGTCTTTTGCACATAAAAGTGCATGACCTGTGCCGAACGGTTTTTCACGCTCCGAAAGATGTTTATACCAATCGGGGATATTGTCAAATGTCTGATAAGCATACGAAATTTCGATTTTGTCTTTCCACCTTTTTCCGAATGCATTTTCAAACGCAGATTTCATATCGGGTTTTATAATAAAAACCATTTTTTTAAATCCTGCTTTGTATGCATCATGAATTGAAAAATCAAGTATCGCTTCGCCATTCGGACCTATAGGTTCAAGCTGCTTTAATCCGCCGAACCTGCTGCCCATACCGGCTGCCATTACAAGAAGAGTTGTATCCATAAAAAAGCCCCCAAAACATACAATAATATTCATATTACATTATAGTTTTTTTATCAAATAAGCCTAACAATTTATAAAATATGTTATTATTTAATCAATTTTCAGTATTTCGCCGGGATTTACGGTTATAAGCTTTTTGTAATCGTATGTAAAGCAGAGTTTTGTTGCGGTTGGATTGTAAACCGTGTTTAATTCAACATCGAATTTAAGGTTATTGTATGCGTTAATATAATCAATAATTTCAATGTTTGTTGCATACCATACGTCGTCTTTTCCGGAGATTTTTTTAAGAATATTTTCAATTTGCTCCCAGTTGTTTTTTTCGTCAAATTCATATGAATGGCCCCAAAGATAAAACATATTTGCATATCTTTCTACCTGCGCATTTAAAAATTTATCAATTAAATCAAAAACCTTACCGTCATTGTGGTGGCATGTCGGGTGCAAAAGAAGCGGATTTTCGGGAAGGTCAAAATTGTGCGAAGGATCTGTAAGTCTTGCGTATTCAATCTGTGCCGCTTTAACTGCTTCAACCGTTTTATCGCTTACCGCCCATGTACCGTTCGGATATGCCATACCTCTTATAATTTTACCGAAAAACTTTTCAAGATTTTTTCTGCGAAACAACAGGGAGGGTGCCGAGTGACGGGTGATTGCATGTATGTACGGCAATTTCATGATCTGTGTTTTTAATAAGCTCGGCGTATTCTTTTGTGCCGATTCTGCGTCTTCTGCCGTTTACGGATATGTTTTCATCGCTGTCAATCATTCTTTGGCTGTTTAAGTTAAATGTAGCTTTTACATTATACTTGTTAAAAAGTTCAATAAGCCTTTTGTCAAATAGCGTTCCGTCATCGTAGCTTAGCGTAAATGCCTTTGCGCGTCCGCCGGGAAATCTCATAAAAATATCGTGAATCATAAAAAATCCTTCCTTCTATAATACATTATAAATTTACTATAGCACACAAGGTAGCAAATGTCAAACAGGCATAGGTTGAGTTTTAAAGCGCAAAAATTAAAATTTTTTAAATTAAAAAGCGACAAAATTTTTACCAAATTTTGATACTTGATATCTTTTCGGATATACGATATTATATAGTCAATGGTTGACATAACAACGCAACCGAAGCGTGTTGTTAAACCAAAAACAATATCTCAAGGAGGAGTATTAATGTTTAAAAAACTGACTTCAGCAGTTGTTGCGGCAGTAATGACACTTGGAGTAATGGCAACAAGTGTTTTCGCAGCTATTCCTACAGATGTAATTGACACAAAATACGAAGAAGCAGCTCAGGTTTTGGGTGTGCTCGACATAATGGTCGGCGACAAAGATACAAGTTCGTTCAGACCTGAAGATACAATAATCCGTTCAGAAGCAGCAAGAGTTGCAATATCGGCAATGGGACTTCAGGATGTAGCAGACTTTTCAAACGGCCCTACAAAATATCCTGACGTTGTTTCAAACCACTGGGCTAACGGTTACATTAACGTTGCCACAACACAGGGGCTTGTAATCGGTGATGATGTCGGAACATTCAGACCTGACAGTAAAATAACTTATGCCGAAATGGTTACAATTTTGGTAAGAGCGCTCGGCTATGAACCGATGGCGCTTAGCAAAGGCACATATCCGACAGGATTTTTGGTAACTGCATCTAACATCGGTCTTACAAAAGGTGTTTCGGGCAGTGCCAACGAAGGTATATGCCGCGGTGATGTTGCAAGACTTGTTTACAATGCGCTTACAATTAAGCTCATGGAACAGGTAGGCTTTGGCGGCGACGTTAAATACGAAGTTGTTGACAAAACTCTCCTTAAAGACAACTTAAAAGTTGATAAAGTCACAGGAAGAGTAAATGCCGTAAGATCATCAGGTCTTGAAGGCGACAGCAATTTAAGAGACGACCAGATTCAGATTGATGATAAAATCTACTTCATCGGCGACGCTGATATAAGAAACATTTTAGGTTTTAATGTTGATGCATATATCAAAGAAGACGACAAATCCGGCGACAAGATTCTTCTTACTGCAAGAGCGGTTGAAGGTCTTAACAAATCTCTTAAAATCGATTCGGACGACTTAGAAGAAATCGGAAACGACGAATCTTCAAAATATGTTAAGTACTGGGTTGATAAAGATAACGACAGAAACCCGAAAAAAGTTAACGTTTCAAAAGACGCAAAAATTATGTATAACGGAAAAACAGGAAGCTTTGAAGATTTTAAAATGATTAAATCAGGTTCAATCACGCTTCTTGACAGTGATACAAACGGCGATTACGATGTTATCTTCGTAAATGAAACTGTAAACTATGTTGTTGACGAAGTTGTTGCAAACACTCATAAAATCGTTGACAAATACAATCAGAAATCGCTCGTGTTAGATCCCGACGATTCAAACCTTGATTTTACAATTTCAAAAGGTGTTAACCTTATTGAACTTAAAGACCTTAAAGAGTGGGATGTTCTCACAGTAACAAAGAGCAAAGACGGCGAATACATCTACGTTGATGTTTCAAATGAAAAAGTAAGCGGTAAAGTAACAGAGCTTGATGACGAAAAAGTTTATATCGGATCTGAAGGATACCACGTTGCAGATAACTACAAAGATGAAATAAAACTTAATGACGAAGGCACATTCTATCTTGACGTGTTCGGTAAAATTGCCGGTGTTGATACAAAGGGTACAACAAGCACAAACTATGCTTACCTTAACAAAATCGACCTTTCAACAGGTATAAACAAAGTTATCGAAATGGAACTCTTTGATAAAACAGGTAAAACTTCTGTTGTAAAATCAGCATCAAAAGTTAAAGTTAACGACGGTGCAAACTTAAATGCAGAAGATGCAATTAAGCTTATCGGCGAAGCAGGTCAGCTTATAACGGTTGAGAAAAATGCAGACGGCGAAATCAACAAGGTTTACACTGCAAATAATACAAACGGAAAAGTTGACGAAGATAACTTCTCTAAAAACCTCGTTTTAAACGGTGCGGTTTATAAAGAGAAAACAAACAGCCTTTCATCGGGCGGAAAAAGAGTAACACTTAACGACAGCACAGTTATATTCGATATTCCTTCAAGCAGCTCGGATACAGACGATTACTCAATCAGAGGTCTTGATTTCTTCATCAACGATGATGAATATGATGTAGTTGTATTCGATATGCAGGATGATTTAACCGCAAAAGCGGTAATTGTTACAAACTCAACAGGCGAAGCAGATGAAGCTTCTGCAATCGCAGTAGTTGATAAAATTACAAAAACTCAGAATAACGACGGCACAGACATTGAAAAGCTTTATGCGCTTGAAAACGGTAAAGCCGTAACTTATGTAACAAGTGAGTCAGGAGTTTTGGTGAAAAACTCAGGCGGTAAAAAGGTTGCACTTTCACAGGGTGATATAATCCAGTACAGAAAGAATGCATCCGGCGAAATCGAAAAGATAACTGTACTCTTTGATATCTCAGCAAAGGATACAGAATCTGAAAATAAGATTTCAGAAGATCTTAAAACTTACTACGGTAAAGTTACAAATAAATTCTCCAAAACATTTAACTTAACAGTTAATGACGGAGAAGAAATCAACTTCTTCATAGGCGATGCAAATGTTTATATTGTTGACCTCGATAAGAGCAACAATAAAGTTAAAGCGGGCGACGCTGCAGATATCCAGAAATATGATGAGCTTGACCCCGAAAGAGTATTTGTAAGAGTTTATAAAGATGTTGTTCAGGAAGTTGTTATCGTAAGATAATAGCCACCTCATAAAAATGAAACCCGGTCTTGCGCCGGGTTTTATTTTTGTGAGAAATTCTCGTTGAATAATAAAGAAAAAGATATAATTGTATGTAATTTTTAAAAACACATTTAATCAAAATTCATAGTTATTGTATCTGTACTCAAAAGAACATCTGAAAATTGATCGCTGTTTCTCAAAGTGATTTTAAATTCCATTTTTTTAATGTCATCTATGCTTTCTAATCCGTGATTAGCATGCCCAAACATAAATGCACATATTGATTTTTTTCCGGGAGCAGTGCCGTCAAAACTGGAATTTCCGCCTAAAAATTCGATTGCAATATCGTTAACATAAGCATCGCTAAGATATATGGAAACATTTTTATTTGAGTTGTTTTCAAGCTTTAAATTCATATTGTACATTGTTAATCCGGTATGCGGATCAACGAGTGATATATATGTAATCTTGAAATTGTCATCGCAATAAAGCACATCTTTATCAGTGTTTTCATCTTTTTCCTGTGAATCGGTTTTGTCACCCGTATTTTTACTTTTTTCTTGTGAATCGGTTTCATTGCTTGTTTGTCCGATAGATGTAGGAGTAGTACTGCTCGGTTTATCATTAAAGATTAATGCTGAAACAATAAGTCTTATTACTATTATAAAAGCTATAAATGCAATTAATCCTCCAAGACATCCATTAAGGCAGCCATTTGTTTTCTTTGTTTCTTTTTTTATTTCTGCAAGAGATTTGTTGATTTCAGATTTTGAGTTTGGTACAAACATTTCATCATATTCTTCTTTGGAATCGTTATATGTCGGAATATGAGGCGCATTATCGGCATACTCGACAGAAAAGCAGCCACTCATGTTAAATTTTGCTTTTAATTCAACTACTTCTGTTTCTTCATTAACGACTGCTTCGAAAAGAGTATCTGGTGTTTTTCCAAGTCTAATTTTTGGCTTGAAGAATAACAACTGTTTTCCGACGCCGGTGGTTAATTCAAGTGAGCCGCCGTTTTTTAATTTTCCGACATATGTATTCTTTAAATATACGTCGAAATTGCATGCACCGCCATTTAGTTGCGTTTTTCTTCTGATAATAATTTTTGCCATACTTTTTACCCCCAAAATTAAAAAATGCGCCTACCGAAGCAGACGCACAAAAAACGCAAACTCCGATAGTCGCCAAACCATTTTAACAGATAGATATTCTTAAATACATTCTACCCAAAAAGGAATTTGCATTTTTATCAAATTCAATAAGTAGAATGTAAAAAAGAGCGCAAAAAATACATAGCTATTCCATAAAGAATATCTAAAAGAATTATTAAAATAGTTTGGCATAATTATAATAACACATTTTTGGGTGATTATCAATACATTTTTTGGAAAACAAAAATCCGCAGGATATGAATAATCCTGCGGAAAATCAGTAAAACACTTGTTAATTGCTTATTTAAATACTTTAAAAACTTTTAAACACACTCTCTGAATCCCTTACCGATAATATCGCTTGTATTGTTGATAATTACAAAAGAGTGAGGGTCAATTGCTTTAACGTGGTTTTTCAAAAGTATACCCTGATGGCGTGTAACAACAGTTAAAAGCACGCTTTTTTTGTTGCCGGAAAATGCGCCGAAATAATCTTTTGAAACTGTGGCGTCCTTATGAAGAGTTACTGTAATATATTCTTTGATTTCTGCTTCTTTTTCTGTGATAATTGTAAAATATTTTGAAGTGTTAAGGTTTTCTATAGCGTTGTTAACAACCAAAACTTTTGACAAAAATCCCAAAAGAGAAAACAGCCATGTTTCAACGCCGAAAACAAAGAATGTAAGCATAACTATAAGGGCGTCGGAACAGAAAAGAGCTTTTGAAATATTTAAGTGCGTGTGATTTTTTATAATCATTGCAACAATATCGGTTCCGCCCGTTGATGCATCGTAATTAAAGAGAATTGCACTTCCTATCGCAGGCAAAAGTATTGCAAAAACAAGTTCCAAAACAGGCTGCGATGTAAGCGGCTTTGAAAGCGGGCAAACAATTTCAAGAACATATGTAAGCAGTGACATCAAAAGACTGCAATAAACCGTTTTAAAACAAAATCCGTTGTTTGTAAAAATAAATCCCAAAACCAAAAGCGAGACATTTATAATAAGCATAATAAGTCCGGAGCTGAAGTGCGGAAAAATAGCACCTAAAATAACGGAAATACCGCTTACTCCGCCGGTTGAAAAGTTGTTCGGAAATTTGAAGAAATATATCCCGAGTGCAATAAGAACAGTACCTAAAGTGATGATAATAAATTCCTTGATTTTTTTGTTCATTTTGTTCTCCTTGTGTCGCATAATTTACCAAAATATTATACAACAAAAAATATTGTAAGTCAACAAAAAATCCAAAAAGATTGAACTTGAAAAAAACGGTTTACTGTGGTATAATTTCTTTATTTATTACATAAAAAACACTCAATTTACAGATGACACGGGAGTTGAACATTAATGAAAAAAGCAAAGTCTGTTATTCTTCTTTTTTTAACGGCGATTATATGGGGACTTGCCTTTGTTGCACAAAGAGTGGGGGCGGAATATGTAGGAACGTTTACTTTTAACGGAATCCGTTTTCTGCTCGGTGCAATTTCTCTTTTGCCTGTTATATTTTTCTTTGAAATGCAAAGCAAAGATACATACAACAAAGAGAAACTTAAAAAAACCGCATTTGTCGGACTTTTAGCCGGCATTATTCTCTTTACGGCGTCAACACTTCAGCAGGCGGGAATAGATATTACAAAAAGTGCAGGAAAAGCAGGATTTATAACAGGTCTTTATATGGTAATAGTACCGTTTATAGGGATATTTATGCACAAAAAAACAAACGTTTACACATGGCTCGGAGCGCTTTGTGCGGTTTTGGGACTTTATCTTTTGTGCATTACCGAAAATTCAGGCATCGGATACGGCGATTTTGTTCTTCTTGCGGGCTCGGTCTTTTGGGCATTTCATATAATTATAATAGACAGTTTTGTGGAGGATATTTATCCTTTAAGATTTGCCGCAATCCAGTTTTTCGTGTGCGGTCTGATCTCAATAATCTGTGCGCTCTGTTTTGAAAAAATCGAGTTTTCGGCGATAAAATCAGCACTTGTTCCGATACTTTACGGCGGATTTATGTCGGTGGGAGTTGCGTATACATGCCAGATTCTCGGACAAAAAGATGCCGATCCGGCATTTGCGTCTGTTATTCTTTGCACAGAATCAGTATTTGCCGCAATAGGTGAAGCGATTATTTTGGGCGCAACACTTTCGCTCAGAGGATATTTGGGATGCGTGGTGATGTTTGCGGGAATAATACTTTCGCAGATTACTCCGGAACGGAAAAATGAAACTTCTTCCCTTAGAGCATGAGGTAATGCACCGGAAAGTTAAACATATCTGTTTTAAAGCTAAGATTTACATAAAAAAGCCTGCTGTCAATAACAGTAGGCTTTTTCTTCGTCATCTTTTATGTGTTCACTGCCGTTTTTAAATTCTGTCGGGCTGACGCCCGTTTTTTGCTTAAACTTACGGCTGAAATAATTAATATCATTAAAACCGACCTCAATTGCCGCATCGGTTACAGATGTGTTTGTTCTCGAGAGCAAAATCTTTGCTTTGTCAATCCTTACATTTGTAATGTAATCAAGAACGCTTTTTCCTGTTTGTTTTTTGAAAAAATGCGAAAAATACGAAGAACTCATAAAAAACTTGTCGGAAAGATAAGCGATGCTTAAATTCTGAGAAAAGTTTTTGTTTATGTAAGATAAAATCTCGTTGATTTTTTCAAGATTTTTAAAATAAGTTACGTTGCCTTTAATGTCAATCAAATCCGTCATATACTCTTTTAAAATATAGTCAAAAAACTCAAAAATATCGCGTTTTATTCCGTACTCAAATCCGAATTCTTTTTTCTTGTAAGCGTCGGCAATTCTGCTCAGAAGTGCATAGCAGTAGTCATCGCGGATTTTGTTTTGTATTATTGCAAGCTTGCCGTCTATTATTGTGTTAAAAATTTCAGAGTAGTACAAAATGTCCTGATCTTCAAAAAATTTTACAATGTGCGCTTCGCCTGTGTTTATAAAAAGAATATCCCCGCCGCAGATTTCGTAATCTTCTTTTCCGCAGTTTGCAAATCCCTTGCCCTTTACAAAACACAAAATTTCAATTTTTTCGTGCCAGTGAAAATGCATATTCGGGTCATAGTCAAATTTTCTTATAAATACCGGAAACTCATTTTCCGAAAGTTTTTCGTAATTTGGCAAAAGCTTCATAAAAATCACCGTTTTCTAAAAAAATGACAGAATCGTAATAATGAAAAGCAGGATTGTGCTAGTAAGTTTTATAAAATAATATTACAATAAAAGTAAAGCAATGTCAATATTAAAGGAGCGGGAAAAAATGAAAGGTCCTATTAAAGCTGTTATTGTAGGAGCAGGAAACAGAGCAGAGGTTTATGCAAATCTTTCGCTTGAAAAACCCGACAAATTAAAGATTGTCGGAATAGTTGAGCCTGACGATGTAAGAATGGATTTAATGAAGAAAAAATTCGGTGTGCCTGACGTGAATTGTTTTAAAACCGTTGAAGAATTTGTTGCAAGAGATAAATTTGCCGATGCGGTAATCAACGGAACAATGGATCAGATTCACGTCAAAACCGCAATTCCGACACTTAAAAAAGGGTATGACCTTCTTTTGGAAAAGCCTTTTGCGGTTAACAAAGAAGAAATGAACGAGCTTGTTAAAGTTGCAAATGAGTGCAAAAGAAAAGTTTATATCTGTCACGTTTTAAGATATACTCCGTTTTATACTGCAATTAAAAAACGTCTTCTTGACGGCGAAATCGGCGAAATTAAGAGCATAGAAATGTGCGAACACGTAAATTACCATCATATGGCGGCTTCATATGTAAGAGGAAAATGGCGTTCGGAAAAAGTGTGCTTTGCACCGATGCTTCTTGCCAAATCGTGCCATGACATCGACCTTATGATGTGGATGATGAACAAAACAAAACCGGAGACTGTTGTAAGTTTCGGAAACGATTTTCAGTTCGGAGCAGTGCACAAACCCGACGGTGCAGGCAGCAGATGTATGGTAGACTGCAAATATAAAGATGAGTGTATTTTCTCGGCATATCTTGACTACATTGTCCGTCCGAAAAGATGGGGGCAGTACGTATGGCGCTGTCTTGAAGGAGAGGGGGGTGCAGATGCGCCTATTGAAAGAAAAATAGAATCGCTTGAGACGGATAACCCGTACGGAAAATGCGTTTGGGATTTTGACAGGGGCGGAAATGTCGACCACCAGTCTGTTATGATTAATTTTGCGAACGGTGCTACAGGCATGTTTAATATGGTCGGCGGAAGCTCAAAATCCGAAAGAAATATACATATTATCGGTACGAAAGGCGAAATAAAAGGAACTTTTGAAGACTCAAAATATGTTGTAAGAAAGCCCGTTCCCGAAGACAAAGACGGTTACGAAGAAAAACTTTACGACCTTAAAATAACGGGCGATATGATTGGTGCAAACGGCGCACACGGCGGCGGAGATATACGTTTGTCGGAAGATTTTGTTGACAGTCTTTTGGGAAAAGAACCGTCAATTTCGTGCACCGATATCAACGATTCCACACTCAGCCATCTTGTTGTGTTTAAGGCAGAAGAATCGCGTAAAAACGGCACTATAGAAAAAATAGAATTTTAAAAAAGGGTTATATTAAACATCTAAAAAAACGCAGAAACATTTAAGTTTCTGCGTTTTTAAGTTGTTTTTTTGATAAATTTCCTTTGCAAGGGCATCGTAAACAAAAACATAATATGTTTCTAAATTATTAAACGTACGTTTATGACTTGACATCCGAAACACGCACAAGCCTTTTTGCATCTTTACAAATTCGAAAAAACAAAAGTTTGCTAAATCGGATGTCAAAAACTTATAAATCAATGCCGAGCGGTTTTACGCATCTTTTTAAGATTTTATTCATATACGCAATTGCAACACCGTAGTTTGTCATAGGTGTGTTTTGCATTTTTGCGCATTTTATTCTGTTTTTCATTTCACGCTCGTTTAACATGCATCCGCCGCAGTGAACCACAAGTGCATATCCGCTTAAATCATCGGGGAACTGTGTTCCGCTCGTAAACTTAAAATTCAGCTTTTTGCCTG
>CABUQL010000017.1 GCA_902493665.1 uncultured Eubacteriales bacterium | reverse complement strand
GAATATCAAAACGAACTTGACATTGTTTTGGGCAAAGGCAAAAGACTTCCCGAGCTTAAAGTTTTCCCGAAAATCAAGTTTTCGGAAGTAAAAGAACTTTATGCAAAAGCGCATAAAAAAGAAGTTTTAAATCCTGCGGATCTTGAGCCTGATGAAGAAAAATGGATAGGCGAATATTTTCTTAAAGAATATGACGCACCGATTGTGTTTATTACGCACTACCCTGCAAAAAAACGTCCGTTTTACGCTATGGACGACCCTGAAAACAAGAGATACACATTAAGCTACGATATGCTTTTATACGGTCTTGAAGTTACAACTGGCGGACAGCGTATACACAACTACGACGATCAGGTTGCAAAAATGAAAGAAAGAGGAATGGAGATTTCCGATTTTGAAGATTATCTTACGATGCATAAGTTTGCACTTCCTCCGCACGGCGGATTCGGACTCGGACTTGAAAGAATCGTTCAGAAACTTATGAATCTTGACAACATAAGAGAAGCAACGGCATTTCCGAGAGACCGTGACAGACTCCGTCCGTAAAAACGAAAAATATTCAAAACAATACTTTTTATGCAAACGCACCGTATTTTTTATGCGGTGTGTTTTTTTGTGTTTAATCATTTTAATACAGTTTTCATACGAAAGCGTCATTTAAAAAATTCCTTTACACAAAAAGTATAAAAATTTGTATATTTTTATTATATTTTAGTGCATATTTGCATAAATTAAATATTTTTTGAATATTTATGCATTTTTCTATTGACATTTGCGTTTTTGTGTTGTATAATTACAACAAGTTAAAGATGAGCAGTTGCATTTGGTTATGTTTATTAATTTGCAAATGAGTTTTCTAAAAATGCATAAAAATGCATAATTAAGTGCATAAAAACATTTTATACAAATTGCTCCGAAATTTAAGACAGAAAGGTTCGATTAATATGAAAAAAAGTTACAAAAAAGTTGTTTTAGCATACTCGGGCGGACTTGACACTTCAATTATTATTCCGTGGCTCAAAGAAAATTACGACAATTGCGAAGTTGTTGCCGTTGCTGCCGATGTCGGTCAGAAATCGGAGCTTGAAGGTCTTAACGAAAAAGCTATTAAAACAGGTGCATCAAAACTTTACATTGAAGACCTCAAAAAAGAATTTGTTGAAGATTACATATGGCCCACACTTAAAGCCGGTGCAAAATACGAAGGATATCTTCTCGGAACATCATTTGCACGTCCTTTGATTGCAAAACGTCTTGTTGAAATTGCAAAAAAAGAAGGCGCCGAAGCTATTTGCCACGGCTGCACGGGAAAAGGAAACGACCAGGTTCGTTTTGAGCTTGCAATTAAGGCATTTGCTCCGGAACTTGACATAATCGCTCCCTGGCGTACATGGGATTTAAAATCACGTGATGATGAAATCGACTATGCTGAAGCTCACAACATTCCTCTTAAAATAACACGTGAAACAAATTATTCGAAAGATAAAAACCTCTGGCATTTGTCGCATGAAGGTCTTGACCTTGAAGACCCGAATAACGAGCCGATGTTTGATAAAATTCTTGAACTCGGAGTGTCACCCGAAAAAGCTCCCGACGTTCCCACTTACGTTACAATTTCATTTGAAAAAGGTATCCCCGTAAAACTTGACGGAAAAGAAGTTGACGCAGTTTCAATGGTTGAAAAACTTAACGAAATAGGCGGCAAAAACGGAATCGGTATTTTCGATGTTGTTGAAAACCGTCTTGTAGGAATGAAGAGCCGCGGCGTTTATGAAACACCGGGCGGAACTATACTCTATCACGCTCACGAAGTTTTGGAAACACTTTGCCTTGACAAAGAAACATCTCATTTTAAAGCAATTGTTTCTCAGAAAATGGCTGACATCGTTTACAACGGTCAGTGGTTTACACCGCTTCGCAAAGCAATAGGCGCTTTTGTTGACGAAACACAGAAAACCGTTACGGGCGACGTTAAACTTAAATTATACAAAGGAAACATTATAAATGCAGGCGTTACAAGCCCCTACACTCTTTATGACGAAGTAACCGCTTCATTCGGCGAGGACGAAGATTACAACCAGGCTGATTCACAAGGATTTATTAATCTTTTCGGTCTTCCGATTGCCGAGAAAGCAAAGCTTGACAAAAAAGCAGGACGTGAAAACGCATATATAAACGACTAAGATTAATCAGATTGGAATTCTTAAAATGAGTGAAAAATACAAGGTTTTTGTCGACGGCAAAAACGGCACAACAGGTCTTAAAATATTTGACCGTCTTGAAAAAAGAGATGACATTGAAATAATAAAAATTTCGGAGGATAAAAGAAAGGACATAAACGAAAGACTTCATCTTATAAACACATCCGATGTTTCCTTTCTTTGCCTTCCCGATGACGCATCAAAAGAAATATGCGTCCTTGCCGATAAAAATGCAAAAATTATAGACACATCAACGGCTCACAGGGTTAATCCCGATTGGGCATACGGCTTTAGCGAGCTCGGAGATGATTTTAAAGAAAAAATCAAAACTTCAAACAGAGTTGCCGTTCCGGGCTGCCATGCAACGGGGTTTATTTCAATTGCAAATCCGCTTGTAAAGCTTAAAATTGCAGACGCTGATTATCCGTTTTCATGCCATTCGGTTACAGGCTACAGCGGCGGCGGCAAAAAGATGATCAACGCATATGAAGACGAAAACCGCCCCGAAGAATACAAAAGTCCCAGACAATACGCTGTTACGCTTATGCACAAGCATTTAAAGGAAATGACTAAAATATCCGGCATCTGCTTTCCGCCGGTTTTCAATCCTATTGTTTCTGATTTTTACAGCGGTATGGTTGTTACCGTTCCGCTTGTAAACAGACTTTTAAATATTAAATCCGGCGAAAAAATATGCGAAATGCTTAAAGAGTTTTACGAAGACAAACCTCTTATAAAGGTTCATTCATATAACGAAATGACTCCCGACGGCTTTGTTGCATCAAACACTTTAAGCGGCAAAGATAATCTTGAAATTTTTGTTTACGGTCACAGTGAGCAGACAATTATAATTTCAAGATTTGACAATCTCGGAAAAGGTTCATCGGGTGCAGCGGTTCAGTGTATGAACATAATGCTCGGCACCAATGAAACAAAAGGTCTTGTATATTAAAAAAATTCGGATTCAGAAGAATCCGAATTTTATGCTACATAAATAAAGTTCGTATCGGTCCGCAATGCGAACTTAAATAAGCTGATTTTTAAAATCAGGCTTTGTGTTTTTTAGAAAAATCATTAAAAACTTAAATTCAAAAATAGGCGGGCGGAATGGAGATTTATATGTTTAAGAAAACCGAAGGCGGTGTGTGCGCGGCAAAAGGATTTAAAGCATCGGGCGTTCATGCCGGCATAAGAAAAAACAAAGATAAAAAAGATTTATCGCTTATAGTAAGCGATACTTTGGCGTCTGCCGCCTGTGTATATACAACAAATCTTGTAAAGGGCGCTCCTATTTTTGTTACAAAAGAAAATGTTAAAAACGGATATGCAAGGGCGATAATCTGCAACAGCGGAAACGCAAACACCTGCAATGCTAACGGCATTGAAATTGCAGAAGGTATGTGCGCGCTTGTAAAAAAACATCTCGATATAGACGAAAAAGATGTTATTGTGGCATCTACAGGTGTTATAGGTCAGCCTCTTTTGATCGACCCTATCGCAGGTGCTATGAACGTTCTTTGCAAAACGCTTTCCGAAAACGGAAGCACATCGGCTGCAGAAGGCATTATGACTACCGACACTAAGAAAAAAGAAATTGCATACTCCTTTGAAATTGACGGAAAAACATGCCATATCGGCGGCATTGCAAAGGGTTCGGGAATGATTCATCCCAACATGGCGACAATGCTCGTATTTGTTACAACCGACGTTAAAATCACACCCGAAATGCTTAACAAAGCACTAAAGAGCGACGTTGAAAACTCGTTTAATATGATAAGCGTTGACGGCGATACATCTACAAACGATATGGTAAGCGTGCTTGCAAACGGCAAAGCGGAAAACAGTGAAATTTCAGCCGAAGGCGAAGATTTTGACATATTCAAAAAAGCTCTTTCGCTTGTGACGGGCACACTTTGCAGATGTATTGCAAAAGACGGCGAAGGCGCAACAAAGCTTATAGAATGCAGCGTCAGAGGTGCAAAAAGCGAAAAGGACGCAAAGCTTATTGCCAAAAGCGTTATAAAATCACCTCTTGTAAAAACGGCAATGTTCGGTTCCGACGCTAACTGGGGGCGTGTTCTTTGTGCCATAGGTTACAGCGGCGCCGAAACGGATGTTACAAAAATCGATGTTGCATTTGCTTCGAAAAAAGGTATGGTTTTCGTTTGCAAAGGCGGTGCGGGAATAGATTTTAGCGAAGACAACGCAAAAAAGGTTTTATCCGACGATGAAATTAAAATAATTGTAGGTCTCGGCGACGGAAAATCAAGCGCAACTGCATTTGGATGTGATTTAACATACGATTACGTTAAAATTAACGGCGACTACAGAACGTGATTAAAATTTAAGACAAATAAAGAAATGCAAGGGGATCTTTTTAAAATGAATATTTCAAATACCGACAGGGCAAAAATCCTTATTGAGGCACTGCCCTACATTCAAAAATACAACAATAAAATCCTTGTTGTCAAATACGGCGGAAACGCAATGCAAAACGACGATTTAAAAAAAGCCGTTATGGGCGACATTGTGCTTTTGTCACTTATCGGCGTTAAGGTTGTTTTAATCCACGGCGGCGGACCCGAAATATCGGATATGCTGAAAAAAGTCGGCAAAAAAAGCGAATTTATAGACGGCCTCAGGGTTACGGACAAAGAATCGGTTGAACTTGTTCAAATGGTTTTGTCGGGAAAAATCAACAAAGGTCTTGTAAACCTAATTGAAAACACGGGCGGAAAGGCAATCGGTCTTTGCGGAACGGACGGTCATCTTATAAAAGCCGAAAAACTCGATGATGTTCACGGGTTTGTCGGAAAAATCACCGATATTAATCCTCAGCCGATTTTAGACGTTTTGGAAAAGGGCTATATTCCCGTTATTTCAACAGTAGGCTGCGACGACGAAGGCAATATTTACAATATAAATGCAGACACTGCGGCATCAAAAATTGCAGGGGTTTTAAAAGCTGAAAGTTTTATATCGATGACGGATATTAAAGGTCTTTTGCGTGACAAAGACGATGAGGATTCGCTTATAGACTGCGTTCATGTAAGCGAGGCTCCCGAACTTATAAGCCAGGGAATTATATCGGGAGGTATGACTCCGAAAATCGAATGCTGCATAGAAGCAATAAGACAAGGCGTTAAAAAAGTATTTATAATCGACGGCAGAATCCCCCACTCCATTTTAATTGAAGTGCTTACCGATGCAGGTATCGGCACAATGTTTATTTGAGGTGAAAAAATTGAACACAAAAGAAACAGACAACAAATATATAGCTCATACATACAAAAGATACGACTTATGCATTGAAAAAGGCAAAGGAAGCATACTTTTTGACGACAAAGGCAAAAAATACATTGACTTCGGAAGCGGAATTGCGGTAAACACATTCGGCGTTTGCGACGAAACATGGCAGAATGCGGTTAAAGACCAGCTTTCAAAAATTGCTCACACATCAAACTACTATTACACAAAGCCGTGTGCCGACCTTGCAAAGCTTATCTGCGAAAAAACAGGTATGAAAAAAGTGTTTTTCTCAAATTCGGGAGCTGAGGCAAACGAATGTGCAATAAAATGCGCACGAAAATACGGAACGGACAAAAACGAAAGAAAAAATGTGATTATTACGCTTAAAAACAGTTTTCACGGAAGAACGGTAACAACGCTTTCGGCAACGGGTCAAAATGTTTTTCACAAAAACTTTACACCGTTTACCGAAGGATTTGTTTACGTTGAGGCAAACAATGTAAACGAGCTGAAAAATGCCGTAAACGAAAACGTATGCGCCGTTATGATTGAAGTAATTCAGGGCGAAGGCGGAGTAAATGTTTTGAGCGACGAGTTTTTGGCGGAAATTGAAAAAATCACAACCGAAAACGATATTTTGCTTATAACGGACGAAGTTCAGACGGGAAACGGAAGATGCGCAAACTACTACGCATACCAAAATCACAATTTGACGCCCGATATTGTTACAACGGCAAAAGGACTCGGCGGAGGGCTTCCGATCGGCGCAACAATGTTTAACGAAAAAACCGAAAATGTGCTGTCCTACGGAAACCACGGTTCAACATTCGGCGGAAATCCCGTTACCTGTGCAGGCGCAATAAGCATTTTCAGCCGTCTTAACGAAAAGCTTTTTAAAAGCATAAAAGAAAAAAGCAGTTACATAAAAGATTATCTTTTAAAAATTAAAGGCGTAAAAGATGTTTTCGGAGAAGGCTTTATGATAGGCGTTAAAACCGATAAAAATGCATCGCAGATTGCCGCAAAATGTCTTGAAAACGGACTTTTAATTCTTACTGCAAAAGAAAATTTAAGAATGCTTTTACCCCTTAACATTACTTATGATGAAATAAACGAAGGACTTAATATACTTAAAGGAGTTATTGAAAATGAAACATTTGCTTAAACTTTCAGACCTTTCGGGTCAGGAAATAATATCGCTTTTAAACATGGCAGACCAGCTTAAATACGAAAAGAAAAACGGCATTGCGCACGAGCACTTAAAAGGCAAAACGCTTGGAATGATATTTGAAAAATCATCTACAAGAACACGTGTGTCTTTTGAAGTGGGAATGTATGAACTCGGCGGAAACGCCCTCTTTTTAAGCTCAAACGACCTTCAGATAGGCAGAGGCGAACCTGTTGAAGATACCGCAAGGGTTTTGTCGAGATATCTTGACGGAATTATGATAAGAACGTTTAAGCAAAAAGAAGTTGAGGACCTTGCAAAACACGGCTCAATTCCGATTATAAACGGCCTTACCGATTACTGCCACCCCTGTCAGGTGCTTGCCGACCTTATGACTATCCGCGAATTTAAAAAGAGCTTTAACAACTTAAAATTCTGCTACATCGGCGACGGCAACAATATGGCAAATTCTTTGATTGCCGGCTGCATAAAGCTCGGAATTAAAGTTTGCGTTGCATGCCCGAAGGATTTTTGCCCCGATGAAAACATAATGAAATGGGCAAGCGAAAACGGCGACTTTACATGTACCGAAAACATTTTGGAAGCGGCAAAAGACGCAGACATTTTATACACCGACGTATGGGCGTCTATGGGCCAGGAAAGCGAAGCCGAAGAAAGAAAGAAAATATTTAAAGACTATCAGATTAACGACAGCGTAACAGGCGTTGCAAAAGATGATGTTATGGTTCTTCATTGTTTGCCTGCACACCGTGAAGAAGAAATTACCGCAAAGGTTTTTGAAGAGCACGCAGACGAAATATTTGAAGAAGCGGAAAACAGACTCCATGCGCAAAAGGCAGTTCTCGTTACGCTTTTGGGTGACTGATTATGAAAGCATACATTGTACTTGAAAATAAAACCGTTTTTTGCGGCGACCGTTTCGGATATGAAAAAGATGCGCTCGGCGAGCTTGTATTTACAACGGGTATGGGCGGATATATTGAAACTCTCACCGACCCGAGCTATTACGGACAGATTGTAATACAAACCTTTCCGCTGATCGGAAATTACGGATTCATAAGCGAAGATACCGAAAGCAAAAAATCATATGTTTCGGGATATGTCGTAAATTCGCTTTGCGATACTCCTTCAAACTTCAGATGTGAAAAAACGCTTGACGAGTTTTTAAAAGAACAGAAAATTGCGGGAATATGCAATGTCGATACAAGATATCTTACAAAAATAATCCGTGAAAACGGCGTTATGAACGCAAAAATCACAAACGAAATCCCCGAAAATTTTGACGATATTAAAAATTACAAAATTTACGATGCGGTTAAAAGTGTAAGCTGCACCGAAAAAACGCACATCGAATGTGAGAATAAAAAGTTTAACGTTGCGCTTGTTGACCTCGGTGCAAAAAGAAATATTGCACGTGAGCTTGTAAAAAGAGGCTGCAATGTTGATATTCTTCCGTATGACACATCGCCCGATGTTTTATTAAAATATGACGGAGTTATGTTATCTAACGGTCCGGGAGATCCGAGCGAAAACACCAAAGTCATAAAAAATATACAAAACATTCTGGGAAAAGTTCCGATTTTCGGAATATGCCTCGGGCATCAGCTTCTTGCACTTGCAAACGGAGCAAAAACCTTTAAACTCAAATACGGTCATAGAGGTGTAAATCAGCCGGTTAAAAATCTTGAAACAGGCAGAGTTTACATTTCAAGCCAGAATCACGGCTATGCGGTAGATGCTTCATCTCTTCCGAATTACGCAGACGTAACGTATGAAAACGCAAACGACAAAACATGCGAAGGTTTATCTTACGGCGGTCTTAATGCATTTTCCGTTCAGTTTCACCCCGAAGCATGTTCAGGTCCGAAGGACACAAATTTTTTATTTGACAAATTTATTCAAAACATGGAGGTGAAGTAAAATGCCTCAAAACAAAGATATTAAAAAAGTGCTCGTTATAGGCTCGGGTCCGATTGTTATCGGTCAGGCGGCTGAATTTGATTACGCAGGTGCACAGGCGTGCCGTGTTTTAAAAGAATGCGGTCTTGAAGTTGTGCTTGTAAATTCAAACCCTGCAACGATTATGACGGATAAGCAAATGGCGGATAAAATTTATCTTGAACCGCTCACAAGCGAAACAGTTAAAAGAATAATTGAAAAAGAAAAACCCGACAGTCTGCTTGCGTCACTTGGCGGACAGACTGGTCTTACAATTGCAATGCAGCTTTCAAAAGAAGGATTTTTGAAAAAAGCAAATGTAAAACTTATCGGCACAAATGAAGAAGCAATAGACAAAGCCGAAGACAGAGAACTTTTTAAAGAAACTATGATAAGGCTCGGTCAGAGCGTTATTCCGTCGGATATCGCAACAGATATTGAAACCGCAAAAAACGTTGCCGAAAAAATCGGATATCCCGTTATAATACGTCCTGCGTTCACGCTCGGCGGTGCCGGCGGCGGAGTGGCATATAACAAAGACGAATTTATTAAAATTGCAAAAAACGGTCTTCTTCTTTCGCCGATAACACAGATTCTTATTGAAAAATACATTTACGGCTGGAAAGAAATTGAGTTTGAAGTAATGCGTGACAAAAAAGGAAACGTAATTACGGTGTGCAGTATGGAAAACTTTGACCCGGTCGGCATACATACGGGCGATTCTATAGTTGCCGCCCCTGCCCTTACACTTTCGGACAAAGAATATCAGATGCTCAGAAGTGCGTCGCTTGACATTATAAGCGCACTTGAAATCGAAGGCGGCTGCAACTGCCAGTTTGCACTTAACCCCAACAGTTTTGAATATGCGGTTATTGAGGTAAACCCCAGGGTATCACGCTCGTCTGCACTTGCAAGCAAGGCTACGGGATATCCCATAGCAAAAGTTGCAACAAAAATTGCGCTCGGATTTACTCTCGATGAAATTACAAACGACGTCACAAAGAAAACGTATGCCTGCTTTGAGCCTGCACTCGATTACGTTGTTGTAAAGCTTCCGAAATGGCCGTTCGACAAATTTGTTTACGCAAAAAGAGAACTCGGCACACAAATGCGTGCAACCGGTGAAGTTATGGCAATTGCCCCGACATTTGAAATGGCGCTTATGAAAGCGGTAAGAGGTGCTCAGATAGGCATTGACACGCTGAATATGCCGGATATGAAAAGCGTTGATATTAAAGAGCAGCTTAAAAAACTCGATGACAGACGTCTTTTTGCGATTTTTGAAGCAATAAAACAGAACGTATCGATTGATGAAATACACGATATAACAAAAATCGACAAATGGTTTTTATACAGACTTAAAAATCTTTGCGATTACGAAAACGAAATTTCAAAAGATTTTAACGAAGAATTATATATCAAAGGCAAAAAGCTCGGTTATACAGACAGTGCTTTAAAAAGAATAACCGGCAAGGAATTTGATTTTAAAAAAGACTGTTCGTACAAAATGGTTGATACCTGCGGCGGAGAGTTTAAGGCAGAAACACCGTATTTTTACAGTACGTATGACGGTTTTTGCGAAGCAAGGGAAACAAAATCGAAAAATACTAAAAAAATAATCGTTTTGGGCTCGGGTCCCATAAGAATCGGTCAGGGAATCGAATTTGACTATTCGTCCGTTCACTGCGTAAAAACGCTTAAAAGCATGGGATATGACGTTATAATCATAAACAATAACCCCGAAACCGTTTCAACCGACTTTGACATTTCCGACAGGCTTTATTTTGAACCGCTTACAGATGAAGACGTGCTAAACGTTATCAAAGTCGAAAATCCCGAAGGCGTTGTTGTTGCATTCGGCGGTCAGACCGCAATAAATCTTGTAAAATTCTTATCGAAAAACGGCATTAAAATCCTCGGCACGTCTGCCGAAAGCATTGATATGGCAGAGGACAGAGAGCAGTTTGACGCACTTTTGGAAAAGTTTTCTATAAAGCGTCCCAAGGGCATTACGGTTATGACTCAAAACGAAGCCACAGATGCCGCAAACACACTCGGTTTTCCCGTTTTGCTCCGTCCTTCATACGTTATCGGCGGACAGAATATGACTATTGCCTACACCGATGACGATGTAAAAAGATATATGTCGGTAATACTTTCGCACAAAATTGAAAATCCCGTTCTTGTAGATAAATATATGATGGGAAAAGAGCTTGAAGTTGACGTTATTTCCGACGGAAAAGACGTTTTAATCCCCGGAATTATGGAACACATTGAGCGTGCGGGCGTGCACAGCGGAGATTCAATTGCGGTTTATCCGCCGAAAAACATTTCCGATGTATTGCTTGAAAAAATAACGGAGTGTTCAAAAAAGCTTGCACTTTCGCTTAAAACAAAAGGTCTTGTAAATATTCAGTATCTTATTTACAACAGTGAAGTTTACGTAATCGAAGTAAACCCCAGAGCGTCAAGAACTGTACCGTACATAAGCAAAGTTACTGGTGTTCCGATGGTTGACCTTGCAACAAAAGTTATGCAGGGAAAAGCCTTAAAATCGCTCGGGTTCGGTACGGGATTATACAAAAATTCACCGTATACCGCAGTAAAAGTTCCGGTATTTTCATTTGAAAAACTAACTACCGTAAACTCTATTTTAGGACCTGAAATGAAATCAACAGGCGAAGTTTTGGGAATCGGAAAAACGCTTAACGAAGCGCTTTTTAAAGGGCTTTTATCGGCAGGATTTAATCTTTGCAACAAAACAAAAGGCGTTTACATAAGCGTTGATTTGCGTGACAGATACGACCTTATAAATCTTTCCAAAAAGTTTTATGACGCCGGCTACAAAATGTATGCGGACGAAAAATGCGCAAAGCTTATAAAAAGTGCCGGTCTTGATGCCGAAGTTGTAAAAAAAGATGACGCACTTTCTTTTATAGAAAAAAATCTTATCGACTACATTGTTTATACAAACTCGGGCGACCCGAAAGACATAAACTCATACATTTTGCTTCATCAAAGAGCGCTTCAGCTTTCAATTGCCTGCCTTACATCGCTTGATACGGCAAATGCGCTTGCAGACATACTTTTGAGCCGTTTTAACGAACACAATACAGAGCTTGTAGACATAAACAATTTAAGAGAAGAAAAGCTTAAAATCAAGTTTGTTAAGATGCAGGGAACGAGCGACGACTACATATTTATCGACAACCGCGAAAAAATCATCACCTGCCCCGAATCGCTTGCGATTGACCTTACAAACAGGCATTTGGGAATCGGCGGCGACGGTCTTGTGCTCATTGAAAACTCACTTGTTGCCGATGCAAAAATGAGAATTTTTAACGCTGACGGCAGCGAAGGAAAAATGGCGGGAAACAGTATCCGATGCGTCGGAAAATATCTTTACGACAACAAAATTGTAAAGAATAAAAAAATGACAATCGAAACGGCAAGCGGAATAAAAGAGCTCAGCGTATACCTTTACGATTCAAAAGTAAGAACGGTTTGCGTCAACATGGGCAAGGCCGAGCTTTTGCCGAAAAAAATTCCGGCAAACTTTGACGGCGATAAAATAATAGGCGAAAAAGCCAAAATCGGCGGAAAAGATTACGAAATAACGTGTGTTTCGATGGGAAATCCGCACTGCGTTGTTTTCCTTGACAAACTTATTGACTTTAACGTAAAAAACATCGGTCCTTACTTTGAAAACTATGAAAAATTTCCGGAAAGAATCAATACTGAATTTGTAAGAATTATTGATTCAAAAACCCTCAGAATGAGAGTCTGGGAAAGAGGCAACGGCGAAACACCTGCCTGCGGAACGGGAGCTTGCGCGGCAGTTGTTGCGTCTGTTTTAAACGGATATTGCCTTAAAGATGAAGATATCACCGTTAAGGTTGACGGCGGCGAACTTACGGTTAAATATACGGACGATGCGGTGTATTTAACGGGAAACGCAACCATGGTTTACGAAGGCGAAATAGAGTATTAAGTTTTGCACTCCGGTGCCTTACACAAAAAGCATCGAAAACAGAAGTTTTTATAAAATATCAATAATCATGAAACGGCATAGTATTTTCTATGCCGTTTTATTGTTTTTAACATTAAAAAACATAAAATTTATAATTTTTTTAAAATGTCTTGACAAGCTATGTCTAACATGGTAGACTATATATGTCGACAAAAGTAGAACACAATGGAGGTATACCTTATGACAAATATAAACTTAGGTGAAGCGGAACTTGAAATTAT
>CABUQL010000016.1 GCA_902493665.1 uncultured Eubacteriales bacterium | reverse complement strand
ATTTATTGTAGATAAGATCCTGCCATGCATTAAGTCCCGGTTTTTCATTCCAATTATCATCATACATAACGTATTTTGAACCCGGTCCGCCTTTGTAACCCCACATAATAAACCCGTCAACGGATTCTTGCGCAAACGAAGCTATAAGTATATCCCTGGTGTAATTTGCCTGAAGTATCGGATCGTCTGTTGTATAGTCATATTCGGTAATTTTAAGGCGCTTGCCGTATCTTTCATCGAGCTGATTGTAAAAATCTATTATTTGCTCAATGTCAACAAGAGAATCGAAATGCGACTGAAGACCTATTCCGTCAAAATCAACATTGTTTTTAACCATAGTGTCCAAAAGGTCGTAAAGTTCGGGGATTTCTTCTTTTATTTTGTAATCGTTATAATACAAAATTCCGTCTTTTCCGAGAGCCTCTCTTGCCATATCATACCATTCGTTTATAATTTCTCTGCCGAACATATCCTGCAAAAGTGTATTAGTTGTTGCTTCGTTTAAAACATCCCAGTCTTTAATGCCGAACTGAGATAAATCCGAAGTTATTTTGTCAATATGCTTTTTGATGCACTCTTGAATTGCGGTTTTGTCGCCGGCAAGCGTAAGCCTTACGAGCTCTTCGGGAACTGCCGTATTATCCTTCCATTTATCCGTTTCCTTATCGTATGTTCTTTCGTATCCTCTGTCCCATACGAGTGTGTGACCTCTTAAATTTTTAATTCCGATATCTTGAAGTGTTTTGAAAAGTGTTTTTGCAAGCTCCGGGTTTTGATCATACACAACCCATTTTGTATGGCTTTCCAAAACGGCGCTGTTAAAGTTTTTCTGAATAACGCTTTTGTCCTCGGCTCCTTTTATGATGTTTGTATTAACCGCCGTACCGAACTCAAATTCGTGCTCGTACATATTAACGTCAACTTTTGCGTTTGAAACCGCATTTCCGTTTTCGTCTTTAACAATAACTTTAATGTCGCCTTTTCTTATTTTTTCAATTCTGTCCCAAGCTTCTTTTCTCCACGAAGCATCTTTGTTAAGAGTGGGAATGTTTCCCGCATTTGTCGGCATATCGTCAAGCGTTACGTTTTTGCCGTAGTTTACGATTTCATATCCTCCTACCTCGACACTCTGGATATAATATCCGAATCTTGCCGTAAGTCTTGTATATCCGTCTTTAAATTCAAACGGGAAATATGCAACGCTCCACGTTGGACCGTTCATAAAATTAGACTGTAAAAGCTTTCTGTTCGGAGCTACATTTTCTTCAACGATAAATTGAACCTGTCCGCTGTGAGTGTCGTAGTTTCCGCCGCTGAGCGTTCTCATATAAACTTTAAGGAGGCAAATGTCGCCTTGGCTTCCTTTTCCTTCGACAGAGCCCAAGTCAAGCTGGAACGAATACGGTTTTTCCGGAAGAGTTGTAACCGTTGCTCTTACTGCCCTTTTAAACGGCTGATCCTGCACATCGACAATTTCAAACGTGCCGTATTCTGTACCGATCGGTTTTTGCGCACTTGAAAATATAGTGTTTTCGTCAACAATAACCGTTCCTTCGGGAAGGTTCTTAATAAGCTCGTCATTTGTTTTTCCCGAACCGTAGCCGTAATAAACAATATCATCATAACCCTTGCCCGTTGTGAAACCTGTCGGAACGGGTCTGTGTCCGTTTGTAACTTCCGAAACCGCAAATTTTGCATCTTCGGTTTTTGTGTTATCTTCGTTTTTTACTTCGCCGCGTGTAACCGTCACATCGTCTACAAAGTAATAAGAACCTGCGTCTGCATTTTTTTCGACATTTTCAATTCTTATGTTGACGCTGCCCTCTGTAAAAGCAGCCTTTTCATATTTGAATGTGTTTGATATTTTTGTCCATTCGCCGCTTTTAACTTCTGTGCTTTCGCCCATAACACCCGTTTTTGTACCTGTGCCGTTAAGCGCTTTTATAACAAATCTCGTCCACATTCCTCCGGGCGATACAAGATAAATGTTTGCGGAAAGCGTATATGTATTTCCGTCAACAAATTCGCTCTGCAAATCGGACGGAATAAAGAACTTACATCCTATGTTTAATGTTGCGTTGTTTGAAGCGTTTACCTTAACGGAGGTTGTGCCTGACTTTGCGGTTGTTTTGTCAATCATAACCGCATTTCCGTTTGCTGCAACAGTTCCGATTTCCTTATTTAATGTTTTTCCGCTCTCGCCTTCGACAGATTCAAAGTCGAGAGAATAAATAACATTGCCGTTTGAAGAATTTGTTGTAATAATTACAGTCTGCGTGTCGTTGTCCCAGTCAACCTTTGCGCCGAGCGATTCCGAAATAAATCTAACGGGAACGAGCGTTCTGTCGTTTATAAGCTTTGCCGGAACGTCGAGCGTTACGTCTTTTCCGTTAACCTTTGCCGTTGTGTTTTCAATCTGGATTTCAACCGTTGTTTCTCCGAGCACACCCGTTGCGGTGTTTGTGTCGTTGTTCCAGTCAACTTTTGCTCCAAGAGCCTCAAATATTGCTCTTATCGGTACAAGCGTTCTGTCGTTTACCAGAACGGGCGGCTGATCCATTGTAAGATTTTTACCGTTGATTGTTACTTTGATGTCATCTGCCGCAAATGCTGTTTGGAATGCAAAACACGAAACAAGCATTGCAAGCGTGAGCATCAAGCATAAAATTTTCTTCATTCTTTTCTCTCCTTTCAAAAATCAAACTTTACTGTTTATATTTTATCACAAATTTAACATCCGGTGTATTGTCAAATTTTTCATTTATTTTTTTATCAGAAAAGCACTGTTGCTTTCCGCCATATCAAGCGTTATACAGTCTGTGTCATTATATTCCTTTAAATTAAACGGATTGTAAAAACTGCCTTTTTCCGAAAAATTTAACGTGATTTTATCTTTTGAATCGCTTATCAAAGCCAAAAATCTGTTGTCTCCGTACAAAACGGCATTGTCGTGATTTGTGTAAATATGGCAATTTGCCGCTTGTGCAATTTTTCTTATCTCATCACGTTTCATAAAAGGTTTTACATTCAGTATTTTTTGCTTGTCATAATTATTTTGCTTTTTAATTTTAATCTGAGGAAAATCATAATTTGAAGGATTTGCATCAGGTTCTATTTCACATCCGGTTATTTTTTCAAAATTTGTGATATCAAAACCGTTTTCATCGTAAATTCCGACTGCGTAATTAAACATTATAACAGCGTCGGGATTAATTTTTGAAAGCACTTTCAAATAGCTTTTGTATTCCATATATTCACAATAAGCGAACACAATAAGCTTATACTGCGACAAATCCATATTTTCAAGGTCTGACATTCTATACATATCGCAAAGCACGCCCGCCATTTTGGCTTCATATGAAAAATCCTCCATAAAACCGCGGCGCAAATGTCTGTTTGCTCTCATATAAAATCCTGATTTTTCATCAACAACTATAAGAACGTCGGATATGCTTTTATGTTCCTTTTTCCTTAAATCGTCATTGAGCTTTACAAGATTTTGTATTTCTTCCATAAGCTTTGGCGAATCATACCAGCCGCCGCCCAAATCCATCCACCAAAATCCCGAATCGTGAGATAGATTTTTTGCAAATTCTCTGCGCATAACGCCCTGCGTTTCTTCAAAATCCTTACTGTACTGACCGTCTATTCTTTCTTCAGAAAGATATGTTCGGTTGTCAAGTTCATCAACCCAAAGCTTTTTCAGATTAACCGACTGTGCACAGCAAAGTTCGCCGCCGGGACTTTTTATGTCATTTCGATAATACGATTTCGGCGCGGCAAAAAAATCAATGTACGGCGAATCGAGAAGCCTTTGCATTTCAAGATGACCTGTATATGCCGCATTGTCTATGTGAACAAAGTATCCGTAAAACGAGCCTACAAGCTTTTTTGTTTTCTTTGCGATTTTCGCAAAATACAAAAGTGCGTCGACATTTTTTTCAGATGTGAAAATATCAAAATCGGTTGAAATCGTATCTTCTTTTCTTGCTCGCACAAAGCTTAAAAAATCATCTGTTTTTCCGTATCTTTCTTCCGGTGACGGAATATTGATTGTTTCCGTTGTGATATTTTTTTGATTCCACGAATCTTCGAGATTTTTTTGTGAGCCGTATTTTTCAATACCCCATTTTATAAATTCTCTTCTGTTTGTTATTCCGTAGTCGCCATAGTGGTATGACGCTCTTCCCCACAAAACGGTTTCTCCGCAGGCGCCGTATGCAATATGATAACCTATAATCCTGTCGGCATATTTGCTTTTTTCAAGCCTGTCTATAAGTTTTTCAAGTGCAGCTCCCGCATCGGCGAGCCATTTTTTTGAAGAAAAACTCTGAAGCGAAATAAGTCCGCCGACATTAGGTCTTGTATCCTTAAAATCGTTTGAACAATAATATCCGTCAGGCGCCTCGTATCCCAAATAATCGTGTTTTAAAGTTCCGGCAAGCTTTCTTATTTCTTCCTTTTCTCTCGGACCTTCATAATAAACAAAAAGTTCTTCGGGATTTTCGATGCACCAATCCACCGGCGGATTTAGCTTAATACGCGGAATATAGTAAATATCATCGTTTTCGGAAAACACTTCTTCCAAAACTCTGTCGGTAAGCGAATAATCATATTCGTCAATTCCGACCCACCCCGAATGAAGTATGCAGGTGTGAATTTTAACTCCTGCTTTTATAAAATCTTTGTGAAACCGCATATATTTATCCAAATCTTCACAAAACACAAGCGGCTTTCCTTCTTCGTTTTTAATGGGAGGGTCATAGCAAAAACCGAGTCTTGACCAAAATACCGGATTGTTTTTAAGAAAATCCGAGTTTTTTATACTCATAAAAACCACCTTAATATGATTATTTTTCGGTTTCTTAAAGCTTAACAGGCTTACCTGTTGAAATGCTTTCGTAGCAAGCATTCATTGCTTCTATTGTTTTCTTGTGCCATTTCAAATTGATAAGGGGAGTCTTATGATTTCTTATATTATCGTAAAACTCATCAACAAGACCTATCCACTCGTCAAAGTATGTGTACTGAACGGTGTATCTGTCATTTGGAAGACCGTTGTGGTAAACGTTCGGTCCGAAACAGTCCGACATAATTGTGCCGTTTTCGCCGTTTAATGTTATATTTACTTCCATACGTTTCGGGAACACTTCCCAGCCGGGACCCGGAACTTTGAGTCTTTCTTCCATTTTTGACCATGACGGGTCAAGCGAGAAAATTGTGCCGTCTTTCATTTTTCCGATAACCGAGAGCATATCCTCTTCTTCGATATCGGGGCGGATATTCGGAGCAACTTCGGCATAAATACTTTCAAAATCGCTTCCGGTCATATGACGTATCATATCGAAAATGTGCGGATGGTCGCAAAGCGCACCGCCTCTGAATCTGTTATCACCGTCTTTAATTGATACGCGCTTACCGTAGCTTTTTTCGGGAACTCCCTGCCACGGAAATGCCCATACGGGCGAAAGAGTTATATTTGTTGCGTTAAAAGACTTGATTTTTCCGATTGCTCCGTTTTTAACAAGCTCTTTTAAACGCACAATTACAGGATTGTAATGCATTTCAAGCTCAATCTGGCAGATGATGTCTTTTTCATCAACGAGTTTTATCATTTCGTCATATTCGTCCATGTCAAATGTCGGAATTTTCATTGAAAGAATATGTATTCCTCTCTCGGCGCAAAGCTTCATTTGGCGAAGATGCTCGCTGTTTTCGCTTGCAAGAACAACCGCCTCTATTTCAGGATGTGCGTCAAGCATTTCAATTTCACTGTCATAGCACGGAATACCCTCCACACTGTCCAAAAACACTTTTTTAACTTCGTTGTTTGCAGTAGATACCGCGACCCAGTCAAGTTTCGGATTTTCCTTTAATGTCTGATAATATTTTCTTGTATGGCCGTGCGTCATACTCATCATTGCAATTTTTAAAGGTTTCACGGTTAAAGCACCATCCTTTCGTTTGTCTGTGCCGATTTTTTTGCGAGTTTTATAAGCTCCGAAAGATTTTCGGCATTATTTTTGAGCGACATCAAATCTTTTGCCGAAGATAATGCAAATGCGGCACGGACAACTGCAGTGTCTTCAATTGAAAGTCCGAAAATTTCAAAATCAACATCTGTGTATTTTTTGTTTTCGTCTGAGAAAACATATATCGAATCCTGTTTAAGCTGTGCGTCAACAACTATGTCGCAGGCAATTCCTCTTTGAGAAATTATTTCATGCTTATCCTTTGAAACCTCATTTTCGGCAAGTGTAGCCGAGATTTCTATTGTGCACACAATTTTGTCGTCTGTAACGGCAATTGCGTTTAAAACGTTGTCGTTTTGAATAACAGTTATTGTTTTTATTTTTCTCCCAAGTACATATTGGCAAATGTCAAGTTCGCGGTAAAGCTCGTCAAAAACATCTTTGCCCTTTTGAACAATTCTTGCCGTGCGCATTACGCTTATTCCGAAAAGCGTGCCGCCCAATACAAGATTTTTGAGTTCAATAATTCTTCTTTCGTATCTGTGCGCAAAAAGCGGAATTAATTCACCGTCTATCGATGCCGTTTTTTTATCATTTAAAATAACACTTTTTTCTGCCGTGTATTTTTCCAGCAAAAAGTCAAGTTTGCTTTGTAATTCTTTCAAAGCTTTCGCCTCCTAAAGCATTTTTACCTGCGGTCTGTATTTTTTAAGATATTTTGCATTTTTTTCGTCACCGCCGGGTGTGTTTGCACTCGACCATACAGGCGGTGTTATGCCAATATCGATACACTGCTTAACGGTTTCTATTTCAAGAAGATGCGCTATGTAAAAATCTATAATGTTTGAAACGGGCGCAATCGGAGTTTCAAGTCCCGGAACGGTTACAACAGCGTCGCCGACAGGGTTGAAGTCTTCTATGCATACATCTGCATAATCAAAAAGATTTGTTTTGTTGGGATGGCGGATAAAATGGTCCTCGGGCATTTTGCTCTGCCATTCGCTGCTCGATACCGCAATTATTTTAACGCCGTTTTTCTTTGCTTCCATTGCAGCGTCTATAGTTGCGGGATTAATTCCGATATTGTGGAATATAATAAGAACATCGTCTTTTTTAAGGTCGTAATATTTCATAATGGCACTTCCGTAATTTACGGTTCTTTCAAGTTCAAGATACTTAAGCGCCTGATTAAATACAGAAAGTCCCGTTTCCATAATAGGATTGATGTTTGCAAGGCCTCCCGCTCTGAAAAACATTTCTCCCATACAAAGAGTTGTATGTCCGCCTCCGCCGTAAACACTTATAAGACGGTCGTTTTTTATTGCTTCCGCCATAAGAGAAGCTGCTTTTTTAATGTTTTCCGACTGTGTTTTGTTAACCTGTTCAAAATTTTTCAAAAGCTTTTCAAAATATCCAAAATCATTCATTTTAAATATTCCTTTCTTTAAAACATTTATTTTTTTAAAACTCTCTTGTAGTTTCTTCCGATATTATCCCAAAGTTCAATCGGGTCTTTCGCGGCAACGCTTGTTCCGTAACCGCCTCTGTACGTCCATGTTGCAAGACGGTCTACGCCGAGACCTTCATACATATCGACAACCTTGTCAATCTGTGCAAAATCCTTCGGGCGCTTGTTGTATCCCATAAGCCATCTCTCGGACTGTTTGCCGTATTTTTTTGCCATTTCAACAGTTCTTCTTGTAATATCTTCAAAGAAGCTTTCGGGCAAATCCCAGTTTATGATAGTTGTTGAGAAAACGTCGAAATACGGACACGATGCAACCATTTCCCAATTGTCGTAACCTCTGAGTTCCGTTACATAATACGAATTAAGCGTTGCGTGAACACAACATGTTATTTCAAGATCAGGATTGTATTCTTTAATTGATTTTGAGCAGTCCGCAAGCGTCTTGAGCGCCTCTCTCCATCTGAACTGCACTACATCGTCATTCATAAATTTAGGCATTTCATAGCCGTAATAATCTTCAAACTTTTTCATACATTCGCTGCATCGGCATGCCCAGTCATCGCCCGCACCGCCCGTGATTGAAGCATACGATTTGGGATAAGCGTAATGCGGTTCATCCCAGAAAAACCCGTCTATTTCCGTTTCACGTGCAAGTTTTAAACAGATGTTTGTAAAGTAATCGCGAAACGCATTTGTGTTAAAGCAGGCAGCGTTTAAAACCTCGCCTGTGTAAGCCGAAACCTGTCTGTGATGAATGTTGTTCTGCAAAAACAAGCTCACCTGTTCGCCGCCGAAATATTTTCCGATTCCCCATGTGTCAGCAATAACACGAAGTCCTTCTTCATGCGCAGCCTTTACGATGTTATTGATATTCGGAAACCAAAAATCCATATCAAATTCTGTAATTGCAAGTATTACGGTATCGCAGCCGTGCTCTTTCATTTCTTTAAAGTCTTTTTGTGCGTGCTCAACATAACCGAGCCCGTAATAGCTTACTGCCGTATGTTTAATAGACATTTTAAAATCCACCTCCGATTGATTTTTTTATTTTCTTATATTTTTATATTATCATACAACACTTACCGTAACAATTTGAATTTTATAACATATTTTATAAATTTCATAACAATTTGTTGATTTTGAAAAAAAGATATGCTAGAATAAATCCGAGGTGAAAATAATGTTTTTTAACTCAAACAACATATCATTTGAAATAACATCGGTTTTTCATTTAAATCAGGAAGTAAGAAACGCCTGCTCGGATGTGCGGCCTTTTTGCGCACTGTCTTTCAGATGCAGCGGAAATACCGAGTTTATTCACAAAAACGGAAGTACAAAAGTTAAAACGGGTGACATTGCATTTGTTCCCGCATTTTATGATTTCAGGCAAATTGCACTAAGCAAAGAATCGCTTTTTGTCGTTCATTTTGTTTCCGACATTGCTCCGCTTGACACCATAAAAAAATTCAGTCCGGTAAATTCCGATTATTTTGAAATCAAATTCGAGAATTTGTATAATTCGTGGCTGAAAAAGCAAGCAGGTTTTGAATATGAGTGCAAATCGATACTTTATAAAATTTTAATGAAAATAGAACTTGAAGATTCAAAATCAAATTTAATGCAGGACGTTAATAAAATCGACGAAGCTGTTGACTATATTCACGACAATTACACCTCGCAGAACATAACGGTTGAATCTTTGGCAAAAATGTGTTCGATGAGCGACACGTATTTCAGAAAACTTTTTTATAAAAGATTTTCACAAACACCCTTAAAATACATAAACAATATGAAGCTTTCGTATGCGCTCGAACTTTTGCGTTCGGGATATTACACAGTGTCGGATGTTTCAAATATGTGTAATTTTGACAACGTATATTATTTTTCAAACTTTATTAAGCAAAACACAAAGCGTACACCGAGCGAACACATTCCGAGGTAAGGCACTAGAGAGACTTTAGTGCCAAAACGTCAGAGTGAAAAAAATCGGTTTTGTTTTTATAAAAAACTTATTGGAGGCTTATAATATGATAAAAAAATTAAAGCAACTCAATCCTGAACTTGAATTTTATGATATTCACAGTGATGAGTTTAAAAAATACGGACGTGTGCTTGACATTGACACAGCAAGCTTTGTATCGGCATGCGAAAAAATCAAACGCCCCGACAGCGGCACTGCATACAAAATGTCGGAAAACGAACTTGAAAAACTTTTTGAAAGTGAAAAAATAAGAGAAATCACCTGCGGCGGAACAGAAGTCCAGATAGGTCTTTGCCACGGGTATAACAGATTTCTCAATGCTTTGGAATATCACAAAAGCTCTGAAGTTAACATTGCGGCAACACCGCTTGTGCTGCTTTTGGGACTTGAATACGAAATGGAAGGAAATAATTATCCGTCGGATAAGTTAAAAGCATTTTACCTGGAAAAAGGCGATGCGGTTGAGGTTTTTTCAACAAGCCTTCACTACTGTCCGTGCGAAGTGGATGACGGCGGCTTTTCTCTTGTGGTTTCTCTTCCGAAAGGAACGAACGGAGAGCTCGATAAAAAATACAGCGACAGACTGCTGACCGGAAAAAACAAATGGCTTATATGTCACAAAGATGCTGACAATTTAGTAAAATCAGGCGCATATCCGGGAATTTACGGAAAAAATTATGAAATTAAATATTAAATTATTTTTCACCATACTGCTTTGAAATTGAAATTAACCGGCTATAATGCCGGCATAAGAAAACACTAACCGTATAAAAAATCCGCTTCTTAAATTTTAAGAGGCGGATTTTTATTTTGATTGTAAAACCGAAAAATCAAATTTCTTTATTTGATCGCCTGCGACGAAGCAAGGCTTGGTGTCTTGCAGGAACAACGGTTCAAAAAGATGGTGATTTTTTAATTACAGGGCATTTCGGGTTCGACTCCTGTGCGCCTAAGCTCATACTTTTTCACTCCGCCGTGACCTCCGAAAATGTGCCACTTTCCTATTCCGAGCCTTGCAAAAAGCGCCTTGCGCTCATCGGCGCAAAGTTTCGGATCGGTATCGACCGACGTCATAAGAATCGGAGCATATCGGTTGTACTCAGCCTGCAAAGCAGTCATATCTTTCATATTTACGAAAATGTCACCGCTGAAAACAATGCGGTGGTCATAATCAATAAGCACCGACTCGCCCTTAAGATGTCCGCCGGCACCTTCATAAAGTTCAAAATGAAGTTCTCCGAAATCAAATACACCTGTTCTTACAAGGGGATTATCCCCCGTTTTTTCATCACCGACAACCTTAATTTTTTCGGGATTTACGGGACAATACGACGTCAGAATTTTACAAATCTGAATGTACGGCTTGTGCAAGGGATTCTGCTCACGGTATCCGTTGTTGTTTTCATATTCCATACGAAGACAATCCGCCGTAGATTTGCTTGCATATACCGTATCAAATTCACCGATAAGTCCGCAGTGGTCAACGTCCGCATGAGTTACAAAAACTTTTTTTTTCATATTTTTAAAATCAGGAATAAGTTCACTGAAAATTTTGTTCATTTCGTTTTTGCAATATGCGTAACCGGTATCTACAAAAAGATATTTGCCGTCGCTTTTTATAATTGCGGTATTGCTTCCGCACGGAGGCTCAATAAGAGTGATTTCCGTATTATCGCTAACTTTGTGAGTCGAAATTCTCGGAATATAATTTTCGTTTGATGAATCGGAAAGAAGCTTGCAAAACTTACTGATACTGTCAAACGTACGGTACGGCGACACTCCTGATTTTTCAAGCTCCTGCATTGCAAGATTTGTATTGACAAGCAGCGATTCTCTCATGCCGTCCGATATGTCCATCATAGATGAAAGAGCGTTAACAAAATTTGTGTAAAAAATACTGTTATCATAAACATTATCAGCATAATTTAAGTCGATAACGCGTGTTTCGCAGATTTTATTTGCTTCTTTTAAAAACTCATCTATTTTTTCATTGTTTTCCGCAACAATGCCCATTTTAAAGTATTGGTAATCGGACGCATTTTCCTGTGAATTTATGTACGAAATATTAAACCTGAACTTGCTTAAAAGCTCTAAAACGGACGTAACACTTCCGGGCACATCGCAAAGCTTAAACTCAAGCAAGATTATGCTTTTGTCGTTATCTGCGCACTGAAGGTATCCTATTTGTTCAAGCTCTTTTGCGGCATTTAAAAGGTTTTCTTTAGTTCCTTTCGCATCGATAAAAAGCATATGCGAATCTACCGCTTTGTTGTAGCTGACACGTGTTATATTTACGTTGTTTTGCGCAAAGCACCGGCTGGCTTTTAAAAATGCTCCTATGTGATTCGGCATAACCGTAACAAATGTTTTTTTCATAAAAATCTCCTGTGTTTTTTCTTATTGTAAAATCTGTTTGTTTTAAAAACCATAAATAATTTTATTAAAAACCGCAAACATATTAAACTCAGACAATTTTCATTATCTCAATTAAAAATACCCATGCAAAACTGTAATACACAACAACCGCAACCAAATCGTTTATTGTTGTGATAAGGGGACCCGACGCCACTGCGGGATCGATTTTCATTTTATGGAAAAACATAGGTATCAGCGTGCCCACAAGGCTTGATATTATCATTGAGAGCAGCAAAGATGCCCCGACGCAGCCCGATATTAAAAACGCAGCGCTCAGCGAGTATCCTTTAAACATATAAATATATATACCCAAAAATGCGGAGGTTAAAATTCCTAAAAATATTCCATTGCTGAAACCGACTTTCATTTCTTTTATAACAAGTTCAAATTTGTCTTTCGCACTGAGTTTTTCGTCCATCAGCACGCGTATTGTTACAGCCAGCGACTGAGTTCCGACATTTCCGGCCATATCAAGTATTAACGACTGAAAACATATCACTATCGGCAAAACGGCAACAACACCTTCAAAAACACCGACTACTGCCGATACTCCTATTCCCAAAAACAAAAGAACAATAAGCCATGGAAGACGTTTTTTAATACTTTCCTTTGTTGTTTCGTTCAAATCTTCTTCGGCAGTAAGTCCGGCAAATTTAGCATAATCTTCGCCCATCTCGTCATCTACCGCTTCTGTAACGTCCTGCGCCGTTATAATACCTATAATTTCTTTTTTGTCGTTTAATACAGGAAGCGAATCCTCGGCATAATCTTTTATCTGTTCAATGCAGTCCGATATTTTTTCATCCGCAAGCAAATACGGATAAGAATTACTTACAATAGAATCAAGCTCATCGTTTTCCCTTGCGATAATAAGGTCTTTTAAATCAATTGCACCGCAGAATTTTCCGTCTTTGTCAATAACATAAATTGTTGAGATGTTATCGTTGTTTCCCGCCTGTTTAATAAGCTCGTGCATTGCCTGGCGGATATTTAAACTGTCGGGGATAAGAATATAATTTGTTGTAATTAAGCTTCCGATTTCGTCTTCACTGTAAGAATTAATA
>CABUQL010000015.1 GCA_902493665.1 uncultured Eubacteriales bacterium | reverse complement strand
AAAACTTGGCTGCTCTCGGCTGTTTGACTTTTTAATTATTTAATTAACCCACGCAAAACGACAGTTTTGCACATGCGTTTTTTGGTTACTTTTTTTCAAAAAAGTAACGAATAATTAAACTTTTTAAAAATCTACTTCTGTGTCGTAATAGCAGCAAGTAAGAAGTTTTTCCATCACTTCGGGAGTAATCTCTCTCGGATTTGAACCTGTGCAAGCATCGCCGACCGCAAGAGCGGCAACATCTTTAAGCTTGTCGTTAAATTCCTTCTCGTCGATAATTCCGCCCTCGTAATCTTTAATGCACATCGGAATATCAAGCTGCTTGTTCATATTTCTGATTTCGCCGATAAGCGCATCAACAAGCTCATCCGTTGTATTGCCTTTAAGTCCGATAAATCTTGCAATATCAGCATAACGCTTTGCAGCTTCTTCATTTTTCGAGTTGTATTTTATAACTTTCGGCAAATACATAGCATTGGCACATCCGTGAACAATATGTCCGCCCGAATATGCAGCGCCGGTTTTGTGGGCCATTGAATGAACAATTCCCAAAAGCGCATTGCTGAACGCCATACCCGCAAGACACTGTGCATTGTGCATTCTGTCACGTGCGTCCATATCGCCGTTGTACGATTTAATCAAAAACTCGTGAACCATATTAATTGCATGAAGCGCAAGCGGATCGGTGTAATCGCAGTGAAGCGTTGAAACATATGCCTCAATCGCATGCGTAAGTGCGTCCATACCTGTGTGCGCCGTAAGTTTTTTCGGCATTGTTTCTGCAAGTGCAGGGTCAACAATCGCAACATCAGGTGTTATATTAAAGTCCGCAAGCGGATATTTAATTCCTTTTTCATAATCGGTAATTACGGAAAATGCAGTTACCTCAGTAGCGGTTCCCGAAGTTGAAGGAATTGCGCAGAATTTTGCTTTTGTACGTAGTGTCGGGAAATTGAACGGTATGCAAAGCTCTTCAAAAGTTACATCAGGGTATTCGTAAAATGCCCACATTGCCTTTGCCGCGTCAATCGGAGAACCGCCGCCGACAGATACAATCCAATCCGGCTCAAACTCTCTCATTACCGCTGCACCCTTTTTAACTGTTTCAACGGACGGATCGGGTTCAACGCCCTCAAACAACTTAACTTCCATACCGGCCGCCTTTAAATTGTCACAAACCTTGTCAAGGAAACCGAATCTTTTCATGCTGCCGCCGCCGACAACAACAATCGCTTTTTTACCAACCAAACTTTTCAGTGCATCAAGCGCACCCTTACCATGATACAAATCTCTCGGTAACGTAAATCTTGCCATATTCATTTCCTCCCAAAAATTTATTCAAGCTGTTTTTTGCTTAAGACGCTTTTAAAAAGACATCTTTTCTTTGCTTGATAAAATTTTAACATACTTTTTAAAATATGTGTAGTTACTAAAAATGTATACCTCTATTATTATTACCGCATAGTGTTTTTATATAATTTCTGTTATATTTTGTTAAATTTTAACAAATTATTTTGAGATTTTATCTATAACACGTTTTAAAATCTTTACAAACGCCTCGTCATCGCTCGTGAGTTTGTAGCCTTTTTTAAATATAAGCAAATCTTTGTATTTGTTTTTTGACATATTGCACTTTTTCTGAACAAGGTTAAACTTTTTAAGGTCTTTTTCCGGCACCGGCGAAACCCACATAAAAGTTGACGGCAGTTCGTTTAAAAGCTCAAACTGGCTAGCTCTTTCATAAATGGATATCTTTTTCTTTTCGTCGTCTACCCTTGCCATTTCACGTGCCATTGATATAGGAAGCGCCGGCACAGTTAAATCGCCGTGCACAATTTCCGTGTATTTGCGGAGCGATGCGTAGTCGATTACATCTTCATTTGCAAGAGGATTCTTTTTTGACATAAGCGCCAGGTACTCAAACTCCCATATCACCTTAAAATTAAGGTCGCGTTCTTTTAGCGCATTTAAAAAATACTCTTCAAAAATTGTCTGATATCTTATTATTCCGATACTGTTAACCGCCGATGAAACGTTTTTAATTGTCTGCATAGAATTTGTTTCACGGTAGTTTATGTCAATATGTTTTTCAAAATCTATTTCCTTCATAAATTCAATAAAGGCATATGAAATATAGCTTGCCCTCGGAACGCAGATATCAAATCTTTTTGCGTCTTTTGAAGACGGCTTGTACATAGATTCCATTTCATCAATCTGATTTATAATGCTTTTGGCGTAATCAAGGAAATCTCTGCCTTTTTTTGTGGGCGTAACGCCTTTTGACGTCCTCGAAAATATGGTTATACCCATATCGTCCTCAAGCTCTCTTATTGCACGGCTCAAATGCGGCTGTGCCATATAAAGACTTTGCGCAGCGCTTGAAATTGAACCTGTTTTTTCAACTTCTATTGCATATCTCAAATGAGAAATGTTCATATGCTCCTCCTCTTGTTTAACAGCGTAAAATTAATCGCAATATGTCTCTTATTTGCCTTTGCAGACCGTATCGTGTGACTTTCCGGTGGCTTATACCAAAACTAATATCATGATATATAATACTGTTTATAGTATATCATATTTGTGACTGCTTGACCACATATATCTTAAAAAAACTTTTTAACGCATTTTCCGCCCAGATAATCGCACTTTTTGCCCTGATACGTATCCAAAAATTCCATTTGCTCGTCAATGTTGTCTTTAATCTTCCACCAGCTCATAGAATAATTTGCAAAAACCGTATGTTCTTCTTTAGCACGTCCGATAAGTCTGCCGATTACTATGTCGGGGCTTAAATATTCCAAAAATGTTATAACCTTTGTAACGTAATCATAATGCGATCCCATATCGAACTCTTTGTTTTCATACATTTTCGCCATTATTGTGTTTTTTACAATATATAAACAGTGAAGTTTTACCTGATTAACCCTAAGTGCAGAAAGCACCTTTGCGCACTCAATAACATCGTCTAAACCGTCCCAGGGAAGATTTAAAATAAGATGCGCACATATGTCAAAGCCGTACTTTTTAATCATCATAACAGCGTCAATAAACTCTGCAAGAGTATGTCCTCTGTTGATTTTTTTAAGAGTTTTGTAGTTTACGGTTTGAAGTCCGAGCTCGATTGTCACATTTAAATTGTTTTTTTCTGCAAAACTTTTAAGAAAATCAAGGTACTCGTATCTTATGCAGTCGGGTCTTGTGGAAATGCTTATCTCAACCGCATTTTCGTTTTCGGACTCTGTTATGTACTTTTTAAAATCGGAAAGACTCATATAAGTATTTGTAAAATTCTGAAAATAAATAATGAATTTTTTTGCTTTATATTTTTTTCCGATATACTCTATGTTTTCTTTAACCTGCTCTTTTACACTCATAGAGCTTGGCAGATTTTCAAATGCGGCTCCGACTTCGCCGCAGAAAATACATCCTCCCTCGCCTGTGCAGCCATCACGGTTTGGGCATGTTATGGGAAGATTAACCGGAATTTTGTAAACTCTTTCTCCATATTTGTTTTTTAAATAATCGGAATATGCATTGTATCGCATTGTTTTATCCTCGCATATAAAATGTTTTTTTCAAAAATGCCGTGCTCTATTTGACAAAGCTTTTTTTCATTTTTTCAAAATTTTCCTCCGTAACATAATAGATAAATCCGTATTCGTTCATAAGATTATTAATAATCTTAAGCGTTTCTTCTGTTGTGCCCTTGTCGACGATTAAAATATTCGGAACAAGTCCGCCGCCACTGACGCTGAGGCTTCTCCAGATTATGCTTCTTATAATTCCCTCAATATGTTCCTGGCTGTTTTTAATGTTTAATATAACAAAATAATCTTCTTTATAGTATTCTTTTTTTGTTCCCCAAAAAAACAGTTTTGTCACAAGCGTTACAAGCGCATACACGACCAAAACGATGTTCAGCGATTTTAAGATTATCTCCCACATATACCACAACACCCCTCTGCTTTTATATTATGCAGAGAGGCTTGTGCATTGTTACGGCGTTAAATTTTAAAGTCCGAGTTTTTCTTTTATAAGCTCTGCCTTGTCGGTTTTCTCCCACGGAAGGTCAAGGTCTTCGCGTCCGAAATGTCCGTATGCGGCAGTTTGCTTATAAATAGGTCTTCTTAAATCGAGCGATTTTATAATTGCATCGGGACGGAGATCGAAAATCTCATTTACAACTTCTGCAATTTTTTCTTCGTCAGCCTTTGCAGTGCCGAATGTATCAATCAAAACCGAAACAGGAGCACTCACACCGATTGCATATGCAAGCTCAACCTCGCATTTTTTTGCAGCTCCCGATTTAACAATGTTTTTTGCAACGTATCTTGCAGCATAGCAAGCGCTTCTGTCAACTTTTGTCGGGTCTTTTCCCGAAAAAGCGCCGCCGCCGTGTCTGCCGTATCCGCCATAGGTATCAACGATAATTTTTCTTCCGGTAAGTCCCGAATCTCCCTGCGGTCCGCCGATTACAAATCTGCCCGTAGGATTGATGTAAATTTTTGTGTTACCGTCTATAAGATTTTTCGGAACTATCGGATTTATTACGTTTTCAATAATGTCGTGCCTTATTGTTTCAAGCTCTGTTTCGGGATTGTGTTGGGTTGAAATCACAATAGTGTCAACTCTTTTTGGCACATCGTCGTCATATTCAACGGTAACCTGTGTTTTTCCGTCGGGACGAAGATATGAAAGTGTTCCGTCTTTTCTTACATCTGTAAGACGTTTTGAAAGCTTATGTGCAAGCGAAATCGGAAGAGGCATAAGCTCCTTTGTTTCATCGCACGCAAAACCGAACATCATCCCCTGGTCTCCCGCACCTGTGTCAAGTGCGTCTTTTTCTCCGCTTTTTGCTTCGTAAGACTTGTCCACACCCATTGCAATGTCGGGTGACTGCTCATCTATAGAAGTTAAAACTGCGCATGTGTGGCAGTCAAAACCGTATTTTGCTCTGTCATATCCAATTTTTTCAATAGTCTGTCTTGCAACCTTGGGAATGTCAACGTAGCAATTCGTTGTTATTTCTCCCATAATCATAACCATACCCGTTGTAACGGCAGTTTCGCATGCTACTCTTGCCATAGGGTCTTTTGCGATTATTGCATCGAGAACGGCATCTGAAATCTGGTCGCAGATTTTATCGGGATGTCCTTCCGTTACCGATTCTGAAGTAAAAAATTTTTTATTCACCTTAAAACTCCTCCTAAGAAAATAAATTCGTTAATATTCCTGCCGTTCCGTAGCTTGCAAGAACCATTATAATTCCTGCTGCAATAACGCCGAGTGCGATTGTCGGAAAGGCTTTTTTAAGACGCATATTAAGCAGTGCGGCAATAACCGCTCCCGTCCATGCGCCCGTTCCCGGAAGCGGTACGGCAACAAAGAGAAAAAGCCCCAAAACTTCGTATTTTATAATTTTATCGGCCTTTTTCATTGAGCGTTCCTGAATCCAGACTGCAAATTTTGAAAAACACTTTGTTTTTTTAAGATAATTAAGTATCGGTCTTAAAAAAAGTATTATAAAAGGTACAGGAATAATGTTTCCGAGCACGCATATCCAAAGAGCTTTGTACCACAATGCGCCGTTTGCCGCCGCAATTATTATTGCTCCCCTGAGTTCGGTTACGGGAATCATTGAAATCAAAAATAATGCAAGATACTGATTCATTCCCGTAAAATATGAAACAATTAAGTCTGTCATATACATCTCCTTAATAGGTCAAAAATTTTCGTTTAAATTTTTTATGAAAGTGCCCAAGATATCGGTGCAAAATCAAGTATAACACCTCCGGCACTTTTTAGACCAAGATTAAAACTTGTTTTCAAGAGCTGTGATTTTGCCAACTCTTCTCTCGTGTCTTCCGCCTTCAAACTCATTTGATAAAAAGGCGTCAACAAGCTCTTTTGCGGTTTCAATGCCTATTACACGTCCGCCGAGCGCAATTGCGTTTGCGTTATTGTGGATTCGGCTCATTTTTGCACTGTAGGTTTCGGAGCAAGCGCAGCATCTTATACCCTTAATTTTATTTGCGGCAATGGAAATTCCTATGCCCGTTCCGCAAAAAAGTATTGCCAGACTGCACTTTCCGCTTGTAACGAGATTGCACACTTTTTCGGCAATGTCGGGATAATCGACACTGTCGCCGTTGTGTGTTCCCGCATCTTCATATTTTATGCCTTTTTCGGCAAGATATTTCTTAATTCCTTCTTTTAATTCGTAACCGCCGTGGTCTGCTCCTATTGCTATCATCAGTATTCTCCTTTAACTCGGTTATTGTATTCTCTTTCCGCCTGAGATGTCCTTAAATATACAGGTTCAAGCGTATAAATGTCGTCGTAATCATTATTTTTTGCACGCTCCATTGCAAGAAGCGCAACAAATGCGCCTTTTATGAGTCTGTCAGGATTTTCGGCAAAATGCGCCTTATCTTTCAGCTTTTCGGTGATTAAATCGCGGTAAAGATTAACCGCATCGCCCGCAAAAAGCACATCTTTGCCGTCAAGGCTTAAAAGAAGCTCTTCGATATTTATTGCACGGTCGCTTGTTTTTCGCACACCGTTTTCAAAAACCGCATTGTAAACATCGCCGCGTCTTGCATCAATAATGGGACAAACAAGCATATTTGAATATTCAAAAGCTTTTGCGACCGCCTCGACCGAAGACACACCTATTATCTTCTTTTTGCAAGCCTGCGAAAGAGCCTTTGCCGTTGCAATGCCGATTCGAAGTCCCGTAAAAGAGCCGGGGCCGACTCCGCATGCAAAAACATCAATATCGTTTATATCAAGACCGCTTTTTTTAACGATGTCGCTTATAAGCGGCATTATAATCTGCGAATGTGTTTTTCCGTTGTTTACAGTATATTCTCCGATAAGTCTTTTATCGCTAATAACCGCTACCGTTGCGTTTTGCGATGATGTATCTATTGCAAGTATGTTCATTGCTTTCTCCTTTTAAAAAGCATTTGACTTATAAAAAAGCACTATAACTTTTGTGTCAGTAAATTAAGGCGAACTTTTTATTTCTAAAAAACCTTTCCGTTTTTCGGTGTAACAACAATTTTTCTGTAATCGCTTGAAAGGCTTAAATCTTTCAAAATTTTAATTTCAATATAAGGCATATCAAACATTTCACGTATGTTGTCCGCCCATTCGACTGCACATATCCCGCCGCCAAAAAGATACTCGTCAAAACCGATATCATACATTTCGTCAACAGACATTATTCTGTAAACATCAAAATGATAAAGCGGGATTTTCCCGCTTTTATATTCGTTCACAATCGTAAAAGTCGGACTTTGCACAATTTCGGAAATATCAAGACCTTTTGCAAGGCCCGACACAAATGCGGTTTTGCCCGCACCCAAATCGCCGTCAAGCGTTATGACATCGCCTTTTTTCAGTTTTTTCGCAAATTCTTTTGCAAAATTAAATGTATCTTCGTAATTTTTTGAAATAAATTCCATACCGTTTAACATAAACTGCACACCGCCTGCGCAGATATTCCTTTTTCTTCTCCTTCAAATCCGAGACCTTCGGTTGTTGTTGCTTTTATGCTCACTTGCGAAATATCGATGTTTAAATCGCCTGAAATATTTTCACGCATTTTTAAAATGTACGGCGAAAGCTTTGGTTTTTGCGCAACGATTGTTGCATCAATATTATTAACACCAAATCCGTGATTTTTTAAAATACCGCCCACTTCTCTTAAAAGCACTCTGCTGTCAATATTTTTGTATTTGTCACTGCTGTCGGGAAAATGCTTTCCTATATCGCCTAGTGCCGCAGCTCCCAAAAGCGCGTCCATAATTGCATGAATGAGCACATCTGCGTCGGAATGTCCCAAAAGTCCCGTTTTATGTTCAATTAACACTCCGCCGAGTATCAGCTTTCTGCCTTCGGTAAGGACGTGTACGTCATATCCTGTTCCGACTCTGAAATTCATTAAAATATTCCTCCGTAAACTCAAGGTCTTTTTCGTATGTGATTTTAAGATTTATTGTATCGCTCTCAATAAGCTTTATTCTCTGTCCCATCATTTCCAAAAGCGCACAGTCGTCTGTCGCCTCGATTTTTTCGTCAAACGCTCTTTTATGCGCCTCTTTTATTAAATCCGATTTAAAAATCTGCGGTGTCTGAATCTGCCACACATTTTTTCTGTCAACTGTTTCTTTTATAAATCCCATATCATCGGCTTTTTTCAATGTATCTACCGCCATAGTGCCGACCGATGCAGCACCGTATTTTACGGCAGCGTCTATAACACTTTTTATGCTTTTTTGCGATATAAAAGGTCTTACCGAATCGTGAATTAAAATAAATTCGTTATCGTCCGCTTCGTCAAGACATTTTCGAACAGTTTCGGTTCTTGATGCACCGCCGCAAATTATTTTTTTAACTTTTGTAAGATTAAATTCTTTTACAATGCGGTCAAAATACGGTATGTAACCGTCGGGGACCGCAACAATTATTTCTTTAATTTCTTTTATTTTTGAAAGAGCCTCTGCCGTATATGCAATTATCGGTTTGCCGTGCACGTCAATAAACTGTTTCGGTATTTCTTGATTCATTCTGCTTCCTAGTCCGCCTGCCGGTATTATTGCAGAAACACTGTGCATATACATCAATTCCCCTTTATATTAAAGATATCTGTTCTTTTTTCAGAAGATATCAGTTGTATTTTATTCAGCCTATTAAAATCCGGAAAAAATTCTAAAACAAGTTCTTTGTAACTTGCCGGATTAATTTTTTGCAGGTTCTTTTTCTTTTTTTGTACTTCTTTGATATGTAGGCACAACATCGGAAACTGCGTCCATTATTGCATCGTTATCTTTTGATTTCAGCGCATCGCTTAGAACATCAAGCTTTTTGTTAAGCTCATCGATATTTAAAAACGTCGGCTGACCCACAAAAATTTTGCTATGCTGAGTTTTCTTAAGTCCTTCCTCACTCATTAAAAGCTCTTCGTAAAGCTTCTCGCCCGGTCTTAATCCGACAACTCTTATTTCCATATCAACACCGGGACGGTATCCCGAAAGTCTTACAAGATTTACCGCAAGATCATATATTTTAACAGGTTTCCCCATATCGAGAACAAAAATTTCTCCGCCCTTTGCAAATGCCGAGGCCTGAAGTACAAGCTGCGATGCCTCGGGGATTGTCATAAAGAATCTTGTAACCTCTTTATGCGTAACGGTAACAGGTCCGCCCTGCTCAATCTGACGTTTGAAAAGCGGAATAACACTTCCGTTGCTGCCGAGCACGTTGCCGAACCTTACCGCAACAAACTCAGTGTCGCTTATTGTGTTAAACGACTGAATAATCATTTCGCATATTCTCTTTGTCGCGCCCATTACATTTGTCGGATTTACCGCTTTGTCGGTTGAAATCATTATAAACTTTTTAACGTTGTTTTCGGACGATGCCTTTACTATATTATATGTACCGAAAACATTATTTTTAACTGCTTCTCCGGGACTTTCTTCCATAAGCGGAACGTGTTTATGCGCCGCCGCATGAAAAACAATATCCGGCTTGTACTTTTTAAACACAAAATCAAGTCTTGCTTTATCTCTTACAGAACCTATGAGCACAACGAGATTTAAAAACGGATATTTCATTTTAAGTTCCGTCTGCAAATCGTAAGCGTTGTTTTCGTAAATATCAAACACTATAAGCGTCTTCGGATTAAATTCAACAATCTGTCTGCAAAGCTCGCTTCCTATTGAACCGCCGCCTCCACTGACAAGAATAACTTTATCTTCAATAACCTCGGAAATTCCTTTTGAATCAAGAATAATCGGGTCACGCGCCAAAAGGTCTTCTATCTGAACATCACGTGTGCGCTTTAAATAATTATCGGTCGGTATAAGCGTTTCGCTGATTTCGGGAAGAATTTTAACCTTGCAGTCCGTTTCCGAACAGATTGTGAGAATTCCGCGTATTTCTTCATTTGTAGCCGACGGTATTGCTATAACAATTTCGTCAACCTCATATGAACTGCAAACTTTTTTTATGTTACTTCTGTTTCCGAGAACTTTTATTCCCGACAAAATAGCATTGTATTTAAGAGGATCGTCATCAATAAGACCGACGATATTGTACGAAACCTCCGTGGAAGAAGCAATACTGTTTATTATTCGTTTTCCCGCAAGTCCCGCTCCCACAATAAGAAGATTTGACGGTTTCTTTTTATGCTTCGAGCTTCTTATGGCGGCAGTTGAAACAAGTCTTATAAATATTCTGAAAAACATCATTGCAACAACCGACACAAACATTGAAAGAAAAATTTCTTTAAAGCCTAAAAGCTCAACATTAAAAGATGCAAAGCCGATACACAAAAGTGAAATGACAACCCACGACAAAACGCACGAAACAACAAATTTTGAATAATCGACGATGGTTGCATACACCCATATATTATGATAAACTTTCATAATTGCAAACACCAAAGAATATGATGCAAGAATGATTAAAAAGCTTATGTATAACGGCGGAGCAAATTTCAAAATATTATCTACAACACTTATAAAAGGATGTGCGAAAAGCGACGCCAAAACGCAGGAGGCAAATATCATTATTACATCACATATCCAAAACAAAAAAATCTGTTTTATTTTCTTTAAAAAAAGCATAAAACCTCTCCTACATTTAAATATAGTGTAATTTTAACACAAAACTAAGTTTATTTCAACACAAATTATCAAAAATATAAATAAAAAACGGCCAATCCGCTATGCATTAAAGCATTTTTGGATCAACCGCTTTTTTTGTTCTTAGAATTAATTCATCTTAGTTTTTAACCGATAAAAATATTTTTCCGATTTCGCTTGTTGTTTCAAAGCTGTATACACTTTCGGGAATTATTGCAGAGAAAATATTAAACGCATTTTTTGCAGGTTTGATATACTGAACGTAATAATACAAATATCCATCCTCATCTTCCGATTTATATGAAAAATAAGCATACTTGCCGTCGGGTGTTGACATTTCGCCGGGTTTCGAAATAATTGATATTTCATCTTTAAGCTGAGTCATCTCGCTTATGTCTTTCATTCTTTTAAGCGCTTCAGTCATATTTGATTCTTTTTCAACACTGTAAACATAAACAAGTGACACTCCGTTAGTTGAAGCATAAACTGCGCCGCCGTCGTTTTTGCTGAGTTCTATAAATCTGTAAGGAAGTTCCATGCTCCATTTTGACGTTTTTGAAGTGTATATTTCATCTTCGTCGATATCGTTTCTCATAATCATTCCGACTTTTGACGAATCGATTTCTTTTGCGTCAACACTGTCAATAATTCTTTTGGTTTTTTCTTCGTTATCTTCTCTTTTGCCCTTAAAACCTACAGACAAATTGTAAACATAGTCGCCTTTTTCAAAGAAAACATCTTTCATGAAGCTGTCGAGAGTGTTGTTATTCGTTCCTTTAACTGTGTACGAATACTCAACGCCGTCAAAATTTGTGTATTTGCAGTTTGATACTGCCGAAGCGTCAACAAGAGATTTATTTGCAAATTTTATATTTCCCGTTCTGTCTTTTTTCGCAAGCTCGGCTGCCGACGTAACTTCCGATTTTGAATATACGCCGAATGCAACATATGACAAACTGTCTTTAATGTCTGTGTTTGCAAATCTGAAATAATACGGCGAATTATTATCCGTTACCATATAAAAATTTTCGGGAACATCAAACGAAACATTAAGTTTTTCGTCGGTGTACTTTCTCATATTGCTTTTAACGTTTGAAAGGTCATAGAGATCTTTTTCAAAATAAGCCGGTGCAAACGACCCGGTGATTTTCAAAAATTCATCTCTGAGTTCCGGTGTCTTTTCCGAAAAAGTACCGACAATGGAATACACGTAATTGTTTGCTATGTGATAATAAATATCTAAAAATGTTTCACTGTCTTTTGCCTGAAAGTGCATTGATTTTCTTCCGGGAACAGATGTGATTTTATCTGCTTTTACAAGCGCAAAATCTTTAAGCGAGCTCTTTGTTTCGGTGAAATCGCGGTCAAAATCGTATTCTTCGGGGATCATACCGATTGCAATTGAAATTTCATCGTTTTCGCCGTAAGAAAACACTGTATCAAGACCGTCAAAGCTGCGGATTTCCATATTCATCTTTTTGGGATTTTCCATGCTCCAGTTGTAGTAACTGTCGCCGATGTTGTTTTCGCTGATTTCGCCTACAACAGTTGTTTGACCGTTTTCACCTTCTTCTTTCACAACGGTAATAAGTTCTGTGTCGTTATCGTATGTAACCGTTGCACCGAAAGTTTCGCTGATAAATCTTAACGGAACCATGGGTGTATCGTTTTTAAGTTCCGGCGCACTCAAAAGCTTTTCTGCTTTTTTGTTTACTTCCGCAACGGAATTTCCTATCTGGAGAACAATGCTTATTTCCGGATAATTAAGAGTTACCGTCTGTGTTGCATCTTCCCAGTTAACCTCTGCACCGAATGCTTCCGTAATTACACGCAGCGGTACAAGCGTTACACCGTCACCGACAACGTAAGGCGTCTGAACCTGCTTTTTTTCGCCGTTTATTAAAATTTCACTGTCGCCTACCGAAAATGAAATTTCAACTTTGCCGTCTTTTGCATATGCTGCCGAAAACAGCATAATTACTGCTATTAAAGTTATGGATAGCTTTTTTAAAAAGTTCATATTTTTTCTCCTTAATGTGATTAATTTGATTTGATGTTAACCGTGCCTTCCGTTCCCAAGCGCACAAACGTCACATCGGCAGAAGTACCGTTATATGTAGTTTTAAGTGCTTCGTTCCAGTCTGCAATACTGTGAACGCGTATTCCGTTTACGGCGGTTATAACGTCCTGCGCTTTAATATCGGGATTGTTTGACGATTTAACAGTTATGCCTTTCGATGTCGGAAGTCCTATTTTTGACTCCCATGAATTTTCGAGTGTTATCGAAAAATCGGGACGTCTTATTTTTCCGTATTTTTCAAATTCGTTTATTGCATATTCAACTG
>CABUQL010000014.1 GCA_902493665.1 uncultured Eubacteriales bacterium | reverse complement strand
ATTGTAAGCTCGATTTCGGAATAAATTCCGCCATCACCCTTCAGTCCGCTTTTAATTATTTTAAGTTTTGCGCTTTTTGCCTTGTATCCGTCAAAAGTTATGCCCTCGGAAAATGCCTTTATATGACTTTCGTCAATTTCGCCGGAAACATGAGCATAATACGTTTTTGCAACGTGTTTTTTCGGTGATAGAATTTCATGCGCAAATGTGCCGTCGTTTGTAAGAAGCAAAAATCCTTCAGTGTCGATATCAAGCCGCCCTGCCGGGAACAAATCAAAGAACCTGTACTTTTCATCAAGAAGGCAGAGAACGGTTTTTTGATATTTATCCTCCGTTGCGCTTATGTAGCCCTTTGGCTTATTCATCATAAGATAAATATATTTTTCGTATTTTACTTCTTTTCCGTTTATGCTGACAACGCACGCATTTTCGTCAAAATTTTCAGACGGGTCGCACACCGTAATGCCGTCAACGCTTACCGCACCCGATTTTATTAACTTTTTAACATCTTTTCTTGTGCCTTTGCCGATATCGCAAAGATATTTGTCAAGACGCATTCTGATAAGTCCTTTCGTCAATACCGCCCAAATGTCCGTCAAGGGCGGGGCTTAAAACATCTGATGCGGCAATTTTTCCCTTATACTCAAAAATATTTAAAACCGCATATTTGTCCTCGTGGTTTTTCACACTGTAAGTATATCTTTTAAGAGTTTTTCCCTTAAAATTTTCAAGATTAAATCCCGATTTTTTCTGAACATCGTTATAATTTAAAAAGATAATGTCAAATTCTTCGGGGATTTTCACCCTTTCCATTATAACACTTTTTTCATCGACAATCCAGCCGTAACTTTTAATAAACTCCATTCTTTTTTTGCATAAATCGGCGTTTTTCTGATAAATCATACCCCATATTCCGATTGTAATAAGAAGTATTAAAACAATGCCGTCTGCGGCATATTTGTTTTTTGCAGCCACAAAAATTCCTCCCGTTTTTTCCGTTTGTAAATTTTATGTGGCAAAACCCTTTATATGCAAAGTTTGCCGTATGAGTCAGGCATATTTGCTTTTATGTCTGCCCATACGGCAAATATTTTTTATTTATTTAAGATAATTTGCAAGAAGATTTACGCATGCATTTATATCTTCAAAATCCGCACATTCGCACGTTGAATGAATGTATCTTACGGGGATTGAAACACCGCCTGTTTTAACTCCCGATTTTGTGAGATGAATTGCTCCCGCATCGGTTCCGCCAAAGGCAAGAACTTCGCACTGAAAAGGAATATTGTTTTCTTCGGCGCATTTTTCAAGCGAAAGTCTTACATCGCTGTCGCAGATAACAGAACTGTCTTTTACCTTTATTGCAGCTCCGCCCGAAAGCTTTACAACCGACCTTTTGCAGTTTGGCGTATCGCCCGTGTCGGTTACATCAACCGAAATTGCAATATCGGGCATAATGTCAAATGCGCTTACTCTTGCGCCTCTTAAGCCGACTTCCTCCTGAGATGTAAAAACAAAATACAATTCATTTTGTGTTGTTTTTATGCTTTTTAAAGTCTTTATGAGTACATAAACGCCTGCTCTGTTATCGAGTGCTTTTGAAAAAATTCTTGTGCCGTTTGACGAAAACTCGCCCTTAAACGACGCAAAATCGCCGGCTTTAACCATTTTTTCAGCTTCTTCTTTGCTTTTTGCGCCGATATCTATAAACATTTTTGAAAACGTCACATTTTTAACACTGTCAATATCTTCTTCATACGAAACAATGCCTGTCAATCCGTTTTTAAACTCAACTCTCTGATAGAGCGAAAAAATTGCATTTACTCCGCCGACCGGCGAAAATCTCAAAAAACCGTTGTCTTCTATAAAAGTAACAACCGCGCCTATTTCGTCGCAGTGTGCGGCAAGCATGATTTTTTTAGGATTTTCAAAAGACGAATCTGCTTTTTTTACCGCAACAAGATTTCCCAAAACATCTTTGTAAACCGAATCGGCGTAATCTTTAATTTCTTCAAAAATCAAATCCGTTATTGTTTTTTCGTTTCCCGACGGCGAATACGCGCCGCATAGTTTTTTTAAAAGTTCCATTATTTCAAAACCTCCCTTACAGTCGGAGTATAATCTTTCATACTTTTAATAAGCTCCGTTACAATGGCCTCGGCAGATAAAATATCGCTTTTTTTAACAACACACACAGGCGAATGGATATTTCGTGAAGGAACGCTTACACAAACGGTTTCGCAGCCTCCCGAAAATATACCGAGTGCTCCCGCGTCGTTTCCGCCGGCAACTTTTTGTTTCAGCTGATACGGTATTTTCTTTCTGTTGCAAATGTCAATAACAAGCTCATTAAGCGGTTTTGAGCAGATTGTGCATCTGTCCATAACGGTAAGCGCCGCACCGTTTCCGAGCGTTGTAACCGCCTCATGCTTTTCGGAAAAAGGAATGTCGAGCGCCGTGGTACATTCAATAACTATCGCCGCATCCGCACCGACAGAGTGAGCCAGAACTCTTGCGCCTCTTAAGCCGACCTCTTCCTGAACGGTAAAACAAAAATAAACGTCGGTTTCGTATTCTTCTTTTATTGCATTAAGCAAAATATTACATCCGACTCTGTCGTCAAGCGCCTTTGCACAGATAAAACCGTCGCCGAACTCTTCATAAACGCTGTCAAAAGCGGCATAATCGCCGATTTTCACTTTTTTTTGCGCCTCTTCTTTGCTTTTTGCGCCGATATCAATATACATATCCTCGGCTTTTATAACATTTTTTCTTTCGGCTTTTGTCTGAAGATGAACCGCCTTTACGCCGAGAACGCCTTTTTGTCCGTTTATCCTTACACGCTGGGTAAGAAGTATTCTGTCATCGATTCCGCCGACGCATTTAAACTTTAAAAATCCGTCGTCGCATATTTTTGAAATAATAAATCCCACTTCGTCCATATGCGCACATACCATAAATTTAAAATCCGTTTTCGATTTGCCTTTTTTAAGGGCAATTACATTTCCCATTGTGTCGACTTTAATATCGGAAACATAAGGTTTTATTTCTTCTATTATAATTTCTCTTAAATTCTTTTCGTTTCCCGATACCGCATCGGTTTTGGTAAGTCTTTTTAACATAATGCTTCACCTGCACTTTCAAGCGATGTCAGAAACACGCTTATTGCGTCCGATGTTTTTTTTGCGTCGCTTACGCAAAGCGTTTCACAGGGCGTGTGCATATATCTTAGCGGAATTGAAAAAAGTGCGGTCGGTATGCCGTTTCGGCTTATCTGTATCGACCATGCGTCCGTTCCCGTGTTTCCGCCCTCGGTGTCGAGGTTATATTTAATATCGTTTTTATCCATTGAATTTATGATGTTTTGCGTAAGGCACGGATGAAGATTCGGTCCGAGCGTTATAACCGTTCCCGAGTCCGACTCATAAGTGTCGTCTTTTGCATCGGGAGTTGCGGCGTGACACACGTCTATTGCAATTGCAAATGTCGGATCTACGCTGTATGCCGCACAAAGCGAACCTCTTGTTCCGACCTCCTCCTGTACCGCAAGGGCGCCGTACAAATCAAACGGAAGTGTTTTTCCGTTAAGTTTTTCAAAAACGTCATATATTATGGCAACGCTCGTTCTGTCGTCCTGGCTTTTTGCGGCAATAAAATCATCGGAAAGAAAAACCGCATCGCCGCAGAAGGTAACCGTGTCGCCGACGCTTACAAGATTTATCGCCTCGTCATGTTTAAGTCCGATATCTATAAAAAGCTTGTCCATAGGTACAGATTTATCTTTTTCTTCTTCACTCATAAGATGCGGCGGCTTTGCGCCGATAACGCCCCTTAAATCTTTTCTGCCGTGCACGGTAACCCTGTTTGCCGGAAGAATTCTTGCGTCTATTCCGCCTATATTTGTAAAATATAAAAATCCGTTTTCGTCAATTTCGGTAACCATAAGACCGATTTCGTCCATATGCGCTTCAAGCATCACGCTTTCGTCTGTTTTGCCGTTTCCCTTTTTTAATGCGATGATGTTTCCGAGCGCATCTGTTTTAATTTCGTCACAATACTTTTCAAAAAGTTTTATTATTTCTTTGGCAGCATTTTTTTCATTGCCCGATACGCCCGTAAGCGAGGACAAATATTTTATGTTATCTTCTATCGGCATTTTTTCATCTCCTGACATTTATGGCACTAGATAGTCGAACCCAATATGGTTTATAAATGCAAATTTTCCATAATACTGCGTCAAAATACTCGTAAATCCACAAATGATTTACTCCGCTTTTTTCTTGCCTTATAAAAAACTTGCTCTTTTTAAACTCTTTGACCTCTAATTTTAGGAAAATTTTTGTTTTTTTGCTGCGCAGTGTTGCAGAAAGGCTTTGTGCCTTTCAAGGCGAAAAAACGGGAATTTAACAAATTAGAGGCACATTGTGTTCGACTATCTGGTGCCAAAGCACTAAAGATACATTGGATTTGTTTTGAAAAACATTACTGCTTCAAACCCAATACGCACTGCTTAAACTGCTCTCCGCGTTCTTCAAAGTTTTTAAACATATCAAAACTTGCGCACGCAGGCGAAAGTAAAACAATATCTCCTTCTTCGCCGACTGCCGCACCCGCCTTTACCGCATACGAAAGGTCGGGGGCATCCATAATCGGAATGCATTCTTCATTGCACTTTTCAAAAGTTTCCTCAACTTCGCGGCGGATTTTTTTAGCCGTTGCACCGACTAAAATTAAAAATTTAACGTGATCTTTAATCACTTCGCCAAAACCGTCAAACGGAATTTTTTTGTCATATCCGCCCGCAATAAGTATTACTTTTTGGTCAAACGATTTAAGCCCTGCCGTTGTACGCGTGGGCGAACTTGCAATAGAATCGTTGTAAAACTCAATTCCTTTAAAGTTTCTTACAAATTCAAGTCTGTGCTTAACTCCCTTAAACGTTTTTGCAACTTTTTGCATAGCCGTTTTTGAAGCAATGTTATATGTTGCGCAGATTGCCGCAAGAAAATTATCGACATTGTGCTCACCCGGAAGCCTTATATCGGAAACGTTCATTATAAAATCGTCATTGTAATAAATTCTTCCGTTAAATACGTATGCACCGTTTTCGGGTCTTTTTTTAAGGCTGAATTTAACCACCTTTCCGTTTGCCTCCGAGGCAAAAGAATTTGTTATTTCATTTTCGGCATTGACAATTAAAAGTCCGTCATCGCCCTGGTTTTTAAATATTTTTTTCTTTGCGTTTATATATTCGTCCATACCGTTGTGATAATCAAGATGGTTTGGAGCAACGTTTGTTACAACCGCAACGGCTGCACTGTGTCTCATATCCTGAAGCTGAAAGCTTGAAAGCTCGGCAACAACATAATCGCCTCTTGTGATGTCGCTTATGCGTTCAAGAAGCGGTTTTCCGATATTTCCGCCTATAAAAACATTTTTTCCGTCCGCTTTTAATATTTCCGAAATCAATGTGGTTGTTGTAGTTTTTCCGTCACTTCCCGTTATTGCTATAATCGGACACGGACAAATCGAAAAAAACGTTTCCATTTCACTTGTTATTACCGTACCGTTTCTTGCCGCCTCCGTAAGCTCGGGCATATTGGGATGCATTCCCGGTGTTCTGAAAATTATATTCTGATTTTTAAGATGCGAAAGATATCCTTCGCCCAAAAAGAGCTGTTTTGTGTTTTCTTTCAGCATTTTAAGCGTTTTTGCGTCAAAATCGTCTTCGCTTCGTCTGTCGCATCCGACAACAATTGCGCCGAACCCATTAAGCATTTTTATAAGCCCCAAATTGCTTACGCCAAGTCCCACAACCGCTATTCTCTTGCCGAGTACGAATGATTTGTAAAATTCAAGCTGAGGATTAATCACATTAGTGTCCATTTTAAAGTCCCCTTCGGTTTAATTTTATTATGTCAGTTTTTGTTTTGTGTTTTTGATTTTTTGGGAATAACCTGACTTATTCCCATAATAAAAAGAAATACGGCAAATATTTTCCTTAAAACATCGGTAGAAAGCGCCGATGCGACATACGAGCCCAAAAGCGCACCGAATATGCCGTAAAAAGTTATTTTTAACGCAGTTTTGTATTCGATTTTTTTGTTTTTTATATGAATTACAAGAGCACATACGGCAGTAGGAATAAAATAATAAAGGTTCGTACACTGCGCCGTGTGCTGATTTACTTTTAAAAAGAACACAAGAGCAGGAATGAGTATTGTTCCTCCGCCTATTCCCATGCCCGATATTATTCCCGAAAAAAACCCCGCAACAACAGACAGCATTATTTAAACACCATCCTTACCGCGGCAGCAATCATGCATATACCGAAAACAAGCCTTATATATTTCGGTTTCATCTTTTTTAAAAGCATTGCGCCTATAAGCCCGCCGAAAACACCTCCGGCAGAAGTTAAAATAACAAGTTTCGGATTAAAATATCCGTTTTTTGTATAAAAAAACAAGCTTACAACCGTAAGCGGAAGAATAATTGCAATTGCCGTAGCGTGCGATTTTTGCTCGTCAAGATTTAAGAATTTTTCAATAAACAAAACAACCGCCGTTCCGCCGCCCGACCCGAATATTCCGTTTAAAAAGCCCGTTGCAACGCCGATAAGCGGGCATTTTAGTTTTTCTTTTATACTTTTTTTCAAAAAAATCACTCCGATAAAATAATTATGCTTTTCTTATAATATCGGAAAATCATATGTAAAATATGCACTAAAAAACTATTTGCGCCGATGTTGCCTTATCATTGACAGGGCGTGCGTAAAAACCATTTACGCACGCCTGCAAAATTCATTATTGCCCCGCCGAGCCGTATATCGAGTTATTTCTAACCTGTTTGTTAACAGGTGTGGATATCCGCCTTTGTGCTTTACGTTCCCTTGTTAAATAACACATACCCCGAACGGTATGTGACATGGTCTACAGCCACACAAAGAGAAAGGATTCCTTTTCGAATTTGTTGGTTAAAATAATTCCCATAATTACGCACTAAGCAGGGGTGTTAATATTTACATTATAAATACTATATAAAAAATCTTCTTTTTTATATATAAAACCTCAAAATCAATTGCCGCTTTTTGTGATTTTATTTTACCACATAAAGCTTATTATTTCAATACGTTTTTTAAACTTTAAATCAATTACGCCAAAAAATTTATCAGACAGGATGCCAAAAGCCAAAACACACAAATAAATTTTAGCCGCAAAAAACATCTGCAATTAAAATTATGTAAAAACGTGCGCCGTTATTCAAAAGAACGCACGTTTTTTACGTTTTATGCGCAAAAACACAATAAATCATAAAAAGCTAAAACGTTTATGTGCCGCTTAAGTATTTTATGACGGCATAAAAACAAAAAGAAATTATTTGCAGTTTTTGCACTGGAAAGTTTTGCAGAAAGTTTCTCTTTCTGTTGTTGCAGTATCGTTTTTAACTTCGATTGAACCTGCTGTGCAGCAATCGTCGTTTGTGTGATGTGTGCAAGTGTTAACCTCGCATTTTATACCGTTTATTTTGTTTTCCATTTTCAAAAACTCCTTTCAAAATCTTTTTTGCCGGAAATCTTTTTACCGACTGCTTTATTGTTTGCCTAAATTCAAAATAATATTCTGCATTTAAATTTTTAAAAATATTGAAAAATTTTTTAAAGTGTGATACAATATCTTAAAAATTGATTATAAGGAGTGATAAAACGGTGGATGGCATAAAAAAAGTTGCTGCAATAAACGACCTTTCGGGATTTTGCAGATGTTCGCTCACTGCGGCAATTCCCATAATCTCGGCAATGGGGCTTCACTGCTGTCCTTTTCCGACCGCCGTTTTGTCAAACCATACAGGATATGACAGTTTTTTCTTTAACGATTACACCGATAAAATGGAAGCATACTGGCAGCAGTGGAAAAAACACAATTTAAAATTTGATTCGATTTATACGGGATTTTTAGGTTCCGTAAAGCAAATCGATATAGTTATGAGCTTTATTGAGTATTTTAAAACAAATGAAAATATTGTTTTAATCGACCCCGTTATGGGCGACGGCGGAAAACTCTATTCAACATATTCAAAAAAGCTTTGCAGCGAAATGAAAAAGCTTGTTTCGCTTTCAGATGTCATCACGCCGAACGTTACCGAATGCTGCCTTCTTTCCGGCACCAAATACACGGGTGAGGAAATATCTCTTTCGGACGCAAAAAATATGTGTCAAAAAATTGACGGCGCAAAAAGAATTGTTGTTACGGGGATAAGAAATAAGGAAAACATCATAAATTATATATACGATTCAATTACAAAAGAAGAAAATTACACCGTTACGGAAAACACGGGCGAATATTACGACGGCACGGGCGACGTTTTTGCCTCGGTTTTATGCGGATATCTTACATATAAAGAAGATATTTTAAGTGCGGTTAAAAAAGCGGCGGATTTTGTCGAAAAGTCTGTTAGAGTTTCGTCGCACTGCGGTATAAGTCATAAGGAAGGCATTGCATTTGAAAAATGCATTGAAAATCTCATCCAAAATTAACATTTTATCGGGCACAAAAGCCTGATAGCAAGGGAGGACAAACTTATGAACAACACTAAAAAAATTGTTTTATCGGCAGTTATGGCAGCGCTTATTTTTGTTACCGTTGCATACATTTTGCATATTCCTATGCCTATAGGAAGCGGATACATACATATCGGCGACGCTCTTATTTATCTTGCGGCATGCATTTTGCCGGCACCTTATGCTATACTTGCCTCTGTAATAGGCGCTGGTCTTGTTGACGCAATAAGCGCACCGGTTTACGTTATTTCAACGGTTATCGCAAAAGCAGGCGCAGTTCTTTTCTTTACAAGCAAAAGCGACAAAATAATAAATACACAAAACGTGCTCGGAACAATCTGGGCAGGCGTATTTGGAACAATCGTATACAGCGTAACGGACGTTATACTTTACTACGGCAGCGATTTTTCAAAAATCTGGACTGTTGTGCCGATTAACTGCGTTCAGCCTATAGCAAGCGCCGTTGTATTTATAATTCTTGCGTATGCGCTTGACAAAATGAACTTTAAAAAGAGAGTTTTATAAGTAAACTTCGGGCATAAAAATGTCCGTTCGGCAAAGATTTTGTCAAATGCTTTGCAAAACTTAGTTTCTATTTTTCAAATTGAAAGGCGGCTTATAAAGTGAAAGCTTTTATTACGGGAGCATCATCGGGACTCGGCAGAGAATTTGCCGTTTTAATGGCAAAAAGAAATATCGATGTTGTTCTTCTGGCAAGACGGAAAAGCCGCCTTTTAAGCCTTAAAGAAGAACTTGAAAAAACATACGGCATAAATGCGGAAACTGTCGTTTGCGACCTTTCAAAAGAAGAAGATTGTTTAAAACTTGAAGATAAAATCAAAGAATGTGACATTTTAATAAACAACGCAGGATTCGGAAAATTCGGTTTGTTTGCCGAAACGGATTTAAAAGACGAAACAGAGCTTATAAACGTTAACGTTAAAGCACTTCATATTTTAACAAAGTTTTTTGTAAAAAACAGAAAAAGCGGATATATTTTAAACGTTGCCTCAATTGCGGGATTTATGGCAGGACCGCTTTTGTCGTCTTACTATGCCTCAAAAGCATACGTTTTAAGGCTTTCGCAGGCGCTTTCGGAGGAAATGAAGAGCACCGGGCGTGACATTTGTGTAAGCGTTCTTTGCCCGGGCCCTGTAAACACAGAGTTTGACGATGTTGCAGGCGTTAAATTTGCGCTTAAAAACCAAACTCCGTCATACGTTGCCGATTATGCGGTTAAAAAAATGTTTAAGAAAAAACGGGTTATAATCCCCGGTCTTAAAATAAAACTTTTAATCCCGGCGCTTAAGATTTTGCCGGAAAGACTTATGGTTAAATGCACGTACAAAATGCAAAAGAAAAAATGCGGGAGGTGATATGATATGAAAAACGGCATTGAAGAAAATCTCATTTGCAGAAACATTGAAATCGACAATGATTTTGAAATTGATATCCGTGACAGAAACAAAAAATACTATCTCGGAAACGCCCATTCACACGGTCATTATGAGTTTTATTATCTGTTAAGAGGCGAAATAAACTACTTTATAGACGATAAAATTTATCCCGTAAAAAAAGGCGATGTAATTCTTATTCCGCCGCATGTCATACACAAAACCGTTCCGTGTGAAAACTACAAACACTCAAGAATACTGCTTAACATCAAGCCTGAATTTTTGAAGGAGTTTTTGGTATATGAGCCTGATTTATTTGACTTTTTCAAAGTAAATCTCATTCCTGCAACATACAGTTTTTCAACACGAATCGAAACAATTTTGCAGACGCTTTTAAGCGAATACAACAAAGACGCAAACCCTGTTATGATGAAATCGCTTGTGGGAGAGCTTTTTACAATTTTAAGAAGAACCGCAACGGAAAACGAAGACAGGCTTAAAATCGAATACATTAACCGAAACTCTTGCTCAGACAGAATACTCGGAATTGTAAGATATATAAACTCAAAATACCAGAGAGACATTTCTTTAAACGAACTTTCCCAGGAATTTTTTATGAGTCCGACATATTTAAGCCGTACTTTTAAAAAGATTATGGGTACAACGTATTCCGACTACATTAAGAGCGTAAGAATCAACAATTCCATATATTATCTTTTAAACACGGACGAAAATATTACGGAAATTGCAACTCAGGCGGGATTTAACTCAAGCAACCATTTCTGCAAAACGTTTAAAGACACAATGGGAATATCGCCTCTTAAGTACAGACAGAGCTATTCCGAATCGGAAAAGAAAAAGAAAAAAAGAAGAAAAAAATCCGAAAAAGACTCGAATTCTTCAAAGAACAATTTAACACCTTCAAAAGAAGAATAAAAAACAATTTAAACACCCCGAAAGGCAATGCCCTTCGGGGTGTTTTTAAGCAGCTTTTTTGTTGATTTACAAGCATTTTGACGAAGCAAGGCATGGTGCCTTGCAATGACAACGGTTCAAAAAGATGGTGATTTTTTAATTACAGGGCATATCGGGTTCTACTCCCGCGCGCCTGCCTTCCGCAAAACCATTGTATTCATTTAAAAACGCTTCGGCGTGCTTTTCCATATAAACGCTTATTCTATCATCTTTAAATGAAAACACCATACTTATATTTCCGTAATATTTATCAATAATCTGAACCTTTATGCGCAGTTTTTTCTCTTCAATCCAATCGGCGCTCGCAGCGCAGCCATACATATTGCCTTCCTCCGAAACCGCTGCAGTCATATTTGGATATCCCGTTTCGGGGAATTTTGAAAATTCGTTTTTGCAAATCCCGAATTTAAGGCATTTTTCGCCCTGTGCATTTTTGTAAGACATTGTGCCTGTATCTTCTTTAAAATCGAATTTAATATATTCGATTCCCATATCGCTTTTCGTTATATTATATCTTACGCCGTTAATTTTGTTTGCAAAACCGCCGTATTCATTTTCGTAAAGATGCATAAGCTTTGCGTTTTTAATGTAACCGTCAAGCTCTTTTTTAGATTTTTCGTCTTCTTCAAGCGGCTCGCCGAGACAATCGATAATGTCATTTACAAGCGAGTGATAAAGAACCGTCCTTGAATAACCGTTTCCCTGATTATCTGAATTTATGATAAAAATAAAATCCTTATCGGGAATACAAATTGCAAACTGGTCGCCCATTCCGACAAATGCAAATCCGCCTCGAGGCGCCTTCCAAATCTGATATCCGTAGCCGTATGTATTGTAGCTTACAAGTCCCGCATAGTCATTTGAAACCTGCTTTTTCGTTGCCTCCGAAAGATATTCTTCATTCATATATCTTTTGCCGTTCCACTCTCCCTTATTCATAACAAAGCGTGCAAACAAAAGAAGGTCGCGCGCCGTGCAAATAACCCCGCTGTCGCCGAAACTGTGTCCGCCCGGAACGTTTAAACAATAAGAATCTTTTGAAAATCCGATATCGTTTAAAAACTTTTCTTTAAGATAATCAAGAAATTTCTTTCCCGTAAGATTTTCGACTATTGCGCAGAGCATAAAAGACGCAGGAGAATCATACTGGTAAAGCGTGCCGGGGATTTTATCGCTTCCGCGTCTGAAATAAACCTCGCATCTGTCGTTTGTGCCCGTTATAAACCAGTTGAGATGGTGATATTCGCTCGTTGACATTGCAAGCATATCCCGTATTGTCATTTCCTTTATATTATCGTCTGTTTTTTCGTTTACATACTCGGGGAAAAACTTAACGAATTTATCGTCAAGCGATAAAAGACCGTCCTCGGCGGCAAGGCCTACCGCAATTGAAACAAAGCTTTTTGAAACAGAATACATTCTGTGCTTAAAATCCTTTGTAAACGGTGCATAGTAGCACTCCGCAAAGATGTTTTCGCCCCTTGCCATTATTACAGAATGCGTTGACAGATGGTAAGAATCTAGCGTTTTTAAAAATTTAAGCACATTTTTTGATGATATTCCCGCACTTTCGGGTGTAACGGTTTTAAACATAAAAATCTCCATTCCGCCGCTCTGAATCGGCACAAATTGTAATAGAATTCTCTTATCCGCAGAGCAAGAAATGATAAGAGATTATTGGCCCATGTGCGTTTTTCGAACAAAGTGAGAAAAAATTTCGCACGGGCAGCATAATTTTGCCGGATGCTAACGAAAAAACTTTCACGTTACTCTCCAAACATATTAATTTTGTTTTTTCTCTTTAATAATATTACTACCATAATATCATCTTTAAATAAAAAAGTCAATGTTCTAAAAAAAATATCCGATTTTACAAATACATTTTTCCGAAAATATGCTAAAATAAATATGTAGTTAAATTAATTAAAAAGGAGATTGAGAAATGAAAAAATTTTTATGTTTGGTACTTACGCTCTTGCTTATTGTTTCATCTTTTGCATTTCAGACGGTTTTTGCCGATAACGATAACATCAAAATTGTTATCAACGGCGAAGAAAAAACGTTTGACCAAATGCCTGTTATGATAAGCGACAGAGTACTCGTTCCGCTAAGAGCAATATTTGAAACTCTCGGCGCAAAAGTTAGCTGGAACAACGAAACAAATACTGCAACAGGTGTGAGAAATGACAAACAGGTGAAAATTACAATCGGCAATCAGACTGCAAAAGTCAACGGGAAAGCCGTTTCGCTCG
>CABUQL010000013.1 GCA_902493665.1 uncultured Eubacteriales bacterium | reverse complement strand
CGAGTGCTTTTTCGGGTGAATCTTTAAGCATAATAACGCTTCCTATTGTATCGCCCTCCGAAATAATGGGCACAACTATACCGGCACTGTATTTTTCGCCGTCAATAACAGAGGGGACTTTTGAGTCGCGTCCGTTTTGGATAAACGGTGATTTTTCGTCAAGAATTCTTTCAATATCGTCGCTGAGTCTTTTGTCGATAAAATCTTTTTTCGCAGCTCCCGAAATGGCAATTACTGTGTCTTTGTCGGTTATGCATGCCGGCGTTCCGGCAGTTTTGTAAAGTGTTTCGGCGTATTGCGACGCAAAATCAGAAAGCTCGCCTATGGGTGAGTATTTTTTGAAAATCACTTCGCCGTCGCGGTTTGTATAAATTTCAAGCGGGTCTCCTTCTCTGATTCTCATTGTGCGCCTTATTTCTTTCGGTATAACAACACGGCCCAGGTCGTCAATTCTTCTTACAATTCCCGTTGCTTTCATATATATAACTCCTTTTTGCATTTCAATTTTATATTAAGTATTATTTGTAAAATTTTTGCGCTTATTCAAAATAAGGCAGATTTTGTATTGGAAAAATTTATTTAAAATACAAAAAAATAAAAAGCGTCACATTGTTAGTGTGTACGCTTTTTATAGAATTTAAAAAGATTATTCTATTTGTGTTTAGCAAATCTTACGCAGTTACTATTTCATCTGCTTTATGAAGTTTAAGTTTTTCAACCGCTGCTTCGCGCATTTTATATTTCAAGATTTTTCCTGCTGCGTTCATCGGGAATTCATCGACGAAATCAACGTATCTGGGAACTTTATGTTTTGCCATATTATCTCTTACAAACTGCTTGATTTCTTCTTCCGAAGAGGTTTCGCCGTCTTTTAAGATGATGCATGCCATAATTTCTTCGCCGTACTGTTCATCGGGAACGCCGATAACCTGAACGTCTTTAACTTTATCGTGAGTATAAATAAATTCTTCGATTTCTTTGGGGTAAATGTTTTCGCCGCCTCGGATAATCATATCCTTAATTCTTCCCGTAATTTTAAAGTAACCGTCGCTCGTTCTTCTTGCAAGGTCGCCTGTGTGGAGCCAGCCGTCTTTGTCAATTGCGGCCTGTGTTGCTTCGGGCATTTTGTAATATCCCTTCATTATGTTATAGCCTCTTGCAACAAATTCGCCGTCGGTGTTGTCGGGAAGATCTTCATATGTTTCGGGGTCGACGATTTTACATTCAACACCGAAAATATTTGTTCCGACCGTGTTAACTCTCGCATCGATTGAGTCTGTGGTTTTGCTCATTGTGCATCCGGGCGACGCTTCTGTCTGACCGTATGTAATACAAATATCCGTCATATGCATTTTGTCAACAACGTCCTGCATAACTTTAACAGGGCAGGGGCTTCCTGCCATAATTCCCGTTCTCATATGCGAAAAATCTGTTTTTTCAAAGTTTTCGTGTTCAAGCATTGCAATAAACATAGTCGGCACACCGTGGAAAGCGGTTATTTGCTCTTTGTTTATGCAGTCAAGTCCTTTTCTCGGCGAGAAAGCCGTGATAGGACACATTGTTGTACCGTGTGTAACAGACGCCGTCATTGCAAGAACCATACCGAAACAGTGGAACATCGGAACCTGAATCATCATTTTGTCAGCAGTGGACAAATCCATGCAGTCGCCGATAGCTTTTCCGTTGTTAACAACATTGTAATGCGTAAGCATAACGCCTTTCGGAAAACCTGTTGTTCCCGATGTGTACTGCATATTGCAGACATCGTCTTTGTGGATTTTTTCTCTTCTTTTGTCAACCTCCGAAGCGGGAACGGTTTTCCCGAGTTCCATTGCTTCATTCCAAGTGTAGCAGCCTTTTTGTTTGCTGTCGATTGTAATAATGTTTTTAAGATACGGAAGACGCATTGAATAAAGCTGACCGGGTTCGCTTGTTTCAAGCTGAGGACAAAGCGTTTTTATGATTTCAACGTAGTCGGAATCCTTGTAGCCGTCAATCATTACAAGCGTGTGCGTGTCGGACTGTTTTAAAAGGTATTCGGCTTCGTGAATTTTGTATGCGGTGTTTACCGTAACAAGAATCGCACCGATTTTCGTTGCCGCCCAGAATGTTATGTACCACTGCGGAACGTTTGTTGCCCAGATTGCAACGTGGTCGCCTTTTTTAACGCCCATAGCTATAAGAGCGCGTGCAAAGTTATCAACATCTTCGCCGAATTCTTTGTATGTTCTTGTGTAATCGAGTTCCGTATATTTAAAAGCATACTGATTCGGAAATTCTTTTATAACTCTGTCGAGAACATCGGGGAATGTTTCGTCGATAAGCCGTTCTTTTTTCCAGATATATTTTCCCGTTTTTGCATTATTAAGCTGAAGTTCTTCTTTAACATCTTTAAACTGATGCATATAGTTTGCAAAATGCGGGAAAACAATGCCGGCATCGGAAAGGTTATCTGCCCAGCGTTTTACCCATTCGAGTGAAATATATCCGTCATAACCCGAATTTATGAGCTTATTTATCATATCGTCGGCAGGAATATCGCCTTCGCCCATAAGTCTGTACTGGACTTTTCCGTTTACCGTTACACTGTCTTTAATATGCACAAATTTAATGTAAGAGCCTAAGTTTTCAATGGTTTCGTCGGCGCTTTCATTAAAATATCTGTAAGGATGGTGCATGTCCCAAAGTGCTGCAACGTTTTCGGAATTAACACTGTCCAAAACTCTTCTGAGTCTTTTTGTGTCGGCATAAATTCCGTTTGATTCAACAAGAAGAGTTACGTTGTATCTTCCCGAAATATCGGAAAGCGTTTTAAGAACTGAAACAACATAATCGTCGTCCGCTTCCTGTCCGGGTTCGGCTTTTAAATCTCCCAAAATACGAATGTAGGGAGTGCCGAGCTTGTCGGCAAGTATTATGTATTGTGTGATTTCGCTTATTACACGGTCGTAAGATTCTCTGTCGCTGATGCAGCAGCCTGAAGATAAACAAGGAATTTCAAGACCTAGTAGTTTTAGCTTTTCAATTGTCTCCGGTAGCTTATCGTCAGTAAACGGTTTTGCTTTGACGGCAAAAATATCATTGCCCAGGCCGCGGACTTCAATACCGTTAAAATGCAGGTCCTTAGCCATTGAGTAAATGTCTGTCCAGCTGTAGTAAGGGCAGGCAAGCGTTGAAAAACTCAACTTCACAGTCATCATTCCTTTCATTGGATTAAAAATATAATTATGAAACAAATCATAATTTGTATTATGATATCACAAATTAAGGAAAAATACAACATGTCCGCCAAAAAAACATTTACATTTTTTGAGAAAAACCGACTGTATTTTTTGACAAATTGTTAAAAAAGTGATAAAATAGCATATAGTTTTCGGTCGGAGGTGCAAAAACAGTGAATTTTAAAGATAAAACTAAGAAAATTCTTTCATCAATTAAAATAGAATCGGGAATATTAACTTCAGTTCTCATAATGGCGCTTTTGTCGTTTTTCTGCGTTATGTTTCAGGCAGTTGCGCAAAACGGCGCTAATGCGGGAGGGTATTTAACGTTTCTTACGTCGCCCGTAATAGTTGTTTTTAACTTTATACCCGTTTTCCTTGTAATGCTTTTTGTTTACTGCCTTACAAACAGAGTGTGGGTGTCGTTTCTTTTAACCGGCCTTATGCTTGACATTGCGCTTTTTATAAATCATTATAAAGTGGTTTTCCGTGCCGAGGCATTTAAGTTTTCCGATATTATTTTAGCCGGAGAGGCTTTTAATATCACAAAAAACTATTCGTTCGGATTCAGTGTAAAACTGTTTATTGTTTTTTTGATGAGTTTTCTGCTTTTTGTATTCGTTTTGGCGGCAGTTAAAAATAAAAAAACACCGTTTTTAAAAAGAGGTGCGGTGTTGCTTTTGGACGTTCTTTTAATGGCAGGGGCATACCTCGGAATATATCGGAACAAAGCGCTTTACGATTCTCTCCCGAGTTTTGCGGGAGATTACAACGAAGTAAGCCTTATTTCAAATAAAGGGCTTGTTTATTCGTTTCTTGTCGGCATAAAAGATACGGGATACGAAAAGCCCGACGGATACAGTGTAAGCGAGTATTACAATATACTTGACAAATACGACAAAGAGGATAAAGAAAGCAAAGGCGAATATAAACCAAACATTATAGGAATTATGAGCGAAGCTTTTTTTGATATGGAAGAATGTGAAAAAGCGGAGTTTTATCCGGGTATGAAGCCTCTTGAAAATATGAGAAGACTCCGAAGCGAAGGCGTTTACGGAAGTATGATTGTGCCGGGATTTGCCGGAAGTACGGCGTCAACCGAATTTGAATTTTTAAGCGGAGATAACATTTCGCTCATAAGCAAAACAATGCCGTCGGTATACAATTCTTATATCCATAAGCCGCTTTATTGCCTGCCTCAGTATTTGAAATCTCAGGGGTATGATACGCTTGCAATTCATCCGGGTCACAACTGGTTTTATAACCGCGAAAGCGTTTATGCAAAAATGGGATTTGACGATTTTATAACACTTGAAGATTTGTCGGGCGACCTTAAAAAAATCAACTATTATACTGCCGACAGCGAAACATCAAAACTTATTATTGACAATTACAAAAAACATCTTGAAACAAGCAGTAAGCCGTATTTTAACTTTACGGTAACAATACAGAACCACGGTCCTTACAAAAGCGATGAAACGTATGACACTCCAAGATATGTAAAACCGTCGGATATGTCAAACGATATGTATAATATAATAAATAACTATGCCGAAGGGCTTGCCAATGCAGACGCGCTTTTGGGCGAGGTTATGGATTATATAAATACTGTTGACAAGCCGACTTATCTTGTGTTTTTCGGCGACCATCTGCCGTATCTTGATGCGGAATACAAGGGATATGAGTATCTGGGATATGACGTTTCCGGCTCAAGCGAGGAAAGCATTGTTAAAAAGTATAAAATTCCTTATGTGATGTGTGCAAACAATGCCGCAAAGGAATATGAGGCTCAAAACGGACTTGAAACGAAAAAAGGCGAACAGGAACTTATATCGTCAAACTTTTTAACGGGCAAATTTCTTGATTTTACAAATATGAGCGTTCCCGCTTATTACCGTTTTACAAATGAGGTTGAAAAAAGCGTCAGCGTTATTTCTCCGATTTTTTACATTGAAAACGGAAAATTTACCGAAAATTTAAGCAGCAATGGCAAAAAGCTCATAAATGAGTATGCAATTTGTCAGTATAAAAACCTTAAAGAATATGAAAAGTAACGGAACTTTTTGGAAAAAACAAACGTCTAAAATACAGAAAATCCGTTAGTGTAAAGACGGTCGGATTTCGGCCGTTTTTTAATGTTGAAATTAATTTAAATGTTTTGATTTCTTTGTGTTTTAAAGAGCAGTTTAAAAAGGAGGAGTTTTTATGAAAATTAAAAGGGCTGTGTGTTTAATTATTTCATTTTTGCTTATCTTTTCATATGCATGGGCAGATGACGGAAAGATAAGCGGCGACCCGTCTTACAAAACGGTTCTTGAATCGGAGGACGCAAGTAAGCTTAACGAGGCAAAAATCCTTTTGGGGACAGGAAACGGATTTGAGCTTGATAAAAATGTAACAAGGGCAGAGGCGGCAGCTTTGATGCTTAGAATTTATCCCGGAACGCTCGGTGCGCTCGGAGCGATGAAACCCGAATTTTCCGACATTGACGGTCACTGGGCATATAAAGAAATCTGCACGGCGAAAAAACTCGGAATTATTCACGGTGTAACGTCAGAAACTTTTGATCCCGAGAGAAGCGTTACGGGAAAAGAAATGGCAAAAATGCTCCTTTGTGTTTTGGGATATGACGGCGCAACAACGGAAAACATTGAAAACTATGCAAAAGATACGTTTGACTTGTGCACGGATATAACAAAAAGGCTTTCTGCATCAGACGAGTTTGCCAAAAGAGGCGAATGTGCCGTTATGATTTGCGACATAATGAATTTAAAAGCAAAAGACGGTGAAGTTTTTTACAAAAAACTTGCACAGATAAACAGCGATATCGATTACGAAAAAATATTTTCCGAAAATAAAGATGACAATGGCGGTATTAAGCAAACCGGATTTGAAGATAAAATAAATTCGTACATACCCAAAAATGAAAACTATATGTTTTCTCCGCTTTCAATAAAAACTGCGCTTATGATGCTTGCAAACGGCGCCGACGGTGAAACGCAAAGCCAGATTTTAAATGCATTCGGTGTGGAAAATTTAAACGATTACAACGGAAAAATCAAAAATCTTATTAAAGATTACGCCGCATTTGACGCACTTAAAGTTAACATATCAAATTCCGTATGGCTTAACAAGGACAACGTTAATGCATCATTTGGAAAAGATTTTGAAAACGTTATAAAAGACAGTTTCAACGGCGAATCAAAAGTTACCGATAACAAAAATGCGGTAAATGAGATAAACAGCTGGGTAAGCGATAAAACAAACGGCAAAATCAAGAGCATTACAGATAATCCCGATTTTGCGGCTGCACTTATCAATGCAGTATATTTTAAGGGCTCATGGCTCAATGAATTTGATGAAAGAAAAACAAAGAAAGACGATTTTTACGATATTTCCGGCAGCAAAACTTCAATTGATTTTATGAACAGAACAGGATATTACAATTACGTTGACGACGGAAAAGTGAAAATAATCGAGCTTCCGTATAAAAATTTTGTTGACAAAACAGACGAAAACGGAAATTATACGGGAACGGAAAAAAGCAATTTAAACTTTTCAATGTATGTAATGTCACAAAACGACGGCAAACTTTGCGAAAATCCTGCTGAAATTTTAAATTCCGCTTATCTTGTGAACACAAAACCCAAAAACACTTATGTGTCGCTTTCAATGCCGAAATTTAAGATTGAATTTACATCATTGCTTAGCACAATACTTAAAATCCTCGGTATAACGGACGCATTTGCGCCCGCAAAATCGGATTTGTCAAAAATGCTTGATTTAGGCTCCGAAAAAGCGTATGTTACGGACGCGGTTCATAAAACATATATCGATGTAAACGAAAAAGACACAGAGGCTGCTGCGGTTACGGGTATTTTTGTGAAAGCAACCGCGGCTATGCCCGATCCGATTCCCGTTGAAGTTAAATTTGACAAGCCGTTCACATTTATTATAAGGGACAACACAAACGGCGAAATACTATTTATGGGAAGCTATGTTATCGGAAAATAAAATGCAAAAAACGATGTTTTAAAATTCCGCTTTTTCAATATTTAAATTAACATAAAATCCTTTCTTCATCTTTGACACACATAAAAAGACGGTGCATTTTGCACCGTCTTAATTTTTGCTTTGTTTTAAATCAAACTTCCATAATAACAGGAAGAATCATCGGATTTCTTTTTGTGTTGTGGTATATGTGGTCGGAAACTTTTGATTTCATGGTGTTTTTAATTGTAGACCAGTCACGAACATTGTTTTCAAGGCAGTTTTCAATGCATGCTCTTGAAATGTGCTCGATTTCCTCCATAAGTGTTTCAGACTCGCGGACATAAACAAATCCTCTTGATATTACCGCAGGTCCCGAAACAATTTGGTGTGTTTCGGCACAGATTGTACTGATTATAACAATAAGACCGTCCTGCGCAAGGTGTTTTCTGTCACGAAGCACAATATTTCCTACATCGCCGACGCCAAGACCGTCAACAAGCACTTTTCCCGACGGAACAATTCCGCCCCATTTTGCACCTTCGTTTGTTATTTCAAGCACTTTCCCGATATCAGTTATGAAAATATTTTTCTTGTCTATTCCCATAAGATTTCCGAGGTCAGCATGGATTTTAAGGTGTCTGTATTCGCCGTGAACCGGTATAAAATATTTCGGTTTTGTGAGTGCTAAAATTATTTTAAGCTCCTCCTGGCAGGCGTGACCCGAAACGTGCATATTTGAATCGTCGTAAATAACTTCCGCACCTTTTTTAAACAGCTCGTTTATAACGTTTGAAACAAGCTTTTCGTTTCCGGGGATAGGGTTTGCCGACACAACAACCAAATCGTTTTTCGTGATTTCAACTTTTCTGTGGTCGGAAAATGCCATTCTGTAAAGTGCGCTCATAGGTTCGCCCTGACTGCCCGTTGTAATAATTACAAGCTGGCTCGGACGGTATTTTTTAATATCGTCAATACTTATAAGCACACCGTCGGGGATTGTGGTGTAGCCGAGATTTGTTGCAACCTCAAGCACGTTTACCATGCTTCTGCCTGATACGGCAACTTTTCTTCCGCACTTGTGAGCCGCATTTATTATTTGCTGAACTCTGTGAACGTTTGACGCAAAAGTTGCAATTATTATTCTTTTTTTCGTTGCGCCGAAAACATTGTTAAGCGTTGAACCGACAGTTCTCTCGCTCATTGTGTATCCGGGGCGTTCAACGTTTGTGCTGTCGCTCATAAGAGCAAGCACACCTTGTTTTCCGAGTTCGCCGAATCTTGCAAGGTCAATCATTTCACCGCTTATCGGTGTGGTGTCGATTTTAAAGTCGCCTGTGTGAACAATAGTTCCGACCGGTGTTTTTATGGCATAAGCAACTGCGTCCGCAATGCTGTGATTTGTGCGTATAACTTCAAATGAAAAGCAGCCTGCTTTAAAAACATCTCCGGCATTTACTCTTTTTAGTTTTGCTTTTGAAAGAAGTCCGTGTTCCTTAAGCTTATTCTGAACAAGACCGAGCGTAAGGTTTGTTCCGTAAACGGGAACGTTTATTTCTTTTAAAAAGAAAGGCAATGCGCCGATGTGGTCTTCGTGTCCGTGTGTAATTACAACGGCTCTGACCTTTTCTTTATGTTTTTCAAGATATGAAAAATCGGGAATAACAAAATCTATTCCCGGCATTTCTTCATCGGGAAATGCCATACCGCAGTCGAGAACCACGATATCGTTGCCGTATTCAAAAACGGTCATATTTTTTCCGATTTCGTGAACTCCGCCGAGCGGAATGATTTTCAGTTTATTTTTTTTCTTCACTCTATAACCTCCGTTTTTTTGCAACAACATAAAGACTTACATAATAAATATGTAAATCGATGTTCTTGTTATGTTAAATTAAAATCCGTCCGATAACAATAGTTAAAAGCCCTTTAAGGCTTTTTTTAAAAATAAAATAATACGCCGTTCACAACATTCATATATATTATATCACAATTAATTTTAAAAATAAACACTTTTTTTGAAAATATTAATAAATAATTTGCAATTCATCAGCAATGTTTAATATTTTCTTATTTGATTTTTCAGCATAGTCTAAAGTTTTTTTGGCTCCGCCGTTTTTATAAACATAACATAGCATTACGTCACAATGATCCACTAACCATTTATTTCTGTTGGGAATATCATATTTTGAATATGGTTTGTTTCCGAAAGGAAGAATAATTTTGTCAAAAATAATATTTGAAGAACTATGTATTTGGCTGATGTTGTAAGGAACAAAAGTAATTTTGCCGCCGAGGTTTTTAACTGCTTTTTCACACAATGTGTCAAAATTTCCTGAACCTCCGCTGTAAAAATCGGTTATGCCGGATTTTAAAAGAAGGTTAATATTGCGCTCAATGATATTCTCAATTCCCTTTGCATCTCTGTGACCTATAAAATAACAATTCATATATATTCCTCATCGCACTTATATAAGTGCAATTATAGCACAAAATGATTGTATAATCAACAAAAATATTCCTATATAGGTGCAAAATGAGGAGATTATTATGAATGCAGATTATGAAAAGAGATTCGGAGAAAAGTTAAGAGCGGCAAGAATAAGAGCAAAATACACACAGGAGCAGCTTGCGGCAAAAATGCAGACAGAAGGGTGCGATGTGACACGCAGCGCACTTGCAAAAATAGAAGTCGGTCAAAGGCATATTTATGCTGATGAAATAATGACGGTTAAAAATATTCTTAAAATCAAATATGAAGATTTATTTGAATAAAATTAAATTATTTTCAGCGCATTGTTAAAAAATTGTCATTTTTTGAAGTTTTAATTGACTTACTATAGTAAACAGTGGTATAATTTAAGTTAATATTTATTTATATTATATTTTTTGGGAGGAAAGATAGTGGATAGAGTATTTAATTTTTCGGCAGGACCTTCTTGTCTGCCGTTACCCGTGCTTGAAAAAGCACAGAAAGAATTGGTTGTTTACGGAAATTCAGGAATGTCAGTTATGGAAATGAGCCACCGCTCGTCCGACTATCAGGCGATTATAGACGAATGCGAAGCTCTTTTACGACAGCTTTTAAACATCGGCGACAATTACAAAGTGCTGTTTCTTCAGGGCGGAGCTTCAACACAATTTGCAATGGTGCCGCTTAATCTTTACACAGATAAGAAAAAAGCTGACTACGTTCTTACGGGCGTTTGGGCAAAAAAAGCCGCAAAAGAAGCCGCAAGATACGGAAATGTTAACATTGTTGCTTCTTCGGAAGACAAAGTGTTTAACTATATTCCGAAACTCAGCGCCGATATGTTTGACAAAGATGCGGATTATGTTCATATTACATACAACAACACAATCTACGGAACAAAATACAAAAAAGTGCCCGATGTAGGAAACGTGCCTCTTGTTGCCGATATGTCATCTTGCATTTTGAGTGAAGAAGTTGACGTAAACAAATTCGGCATTATTTATGCCGGCGCACAGAAAAATATGGCGCCTGCAGGTGTTACGGTTGCAATCGTACGCGATGACCTCATCGGAAACGCAATGGACATTACGCCGACTATGCTCAACTACAAAACACACAGCGAAAACGGTTCAATGTTCAACACGCCCCCGACATACACAATTTACATCTGCAAACTTGTGTGCGAATGGCTTAAAGAACTTGGCGGCATAAAAGAAATTCAGAAAATCAACGAATATAAAGCAGGTCTTTTGTACGATTATCTTGACAATTCAAAAATGTTTAAAGGTACTGTTGTTAAAGAAGACCGTTCGCTTATGAATGTACCGTTTGTTACCGACAGTGACGAACTCAATGCTAAATTTGTTAAAGAAGCAAAAGAAGCAGGTCTTGTAAACCTTAAAGGTCACAGAACAGTCGGCGGTATGAGAGCAAGTATTTACAACGCTATGCCTGTTGAAGGTGTTAAGGCGCTTGTTGAATTTATGAAAAAATTTGAAACAGAAAACAAATAAGGGGTTATATTAAATGTATAATATTTTAACTTTAAATAAAATTGCTGCCTGCGGAACGGACAAGCTTGACAAAAACGTTTTTGCGGTAAGCGATGATGTTAAAAATCCTGACGGAATAATTCTCAGAAGTTTCAATATGCACGATATGGAGCTCGAAAGCAATTTGAAGGCAGTTGCAAGAGCAGGTGCCGGAACAAACAATATCCCGATTGACAAATGCACGGAAAAAGGTATTGTTGTATTTAATACTCCCGGTGCAAACGCAAATGCTGTTAAAGAGCTTACACTTGCAGGACTTTTCCTTGCATCAAGAAAAATTTCCGACGGTATAAACTGGGCAAAAACTTTGGCCGGCGAAGGCGAAAATGTCGGCAAACTTGTTGAAAAAGGAAAAAGTCAGTTTGCAGGGCCTGAAATCGAAGGCAAAAAACTCGGCGTTATAGGTCTTGGCGCAATCGGTGTTATGGTTGCAAATGCCGCAATCCATCTCGGTATGGAGGTTATAGGATATGACCCGTATATTTCGGTTGACGCTGCATGGGGGCTTTCGAGACACATAAAAAAAGCTTCGGATGTAAATGATATATTTGCGCAGTGCGATTACATTACAATTCACGTTCCGCTTAACGACAGCACAAAGAATATGGTTAATAAAGACGCTTTTGCAATTATGAAAAAAGGCGTAAGATTATTAAACTTCTCAAGAGGCGGTCTTGTTTGCGATGCTGATTTGAAAGAAGCGCTCGAAAACGAAACTGTTGCTTGCTACGTTACGGATTTCCCGGACGAAGAAACTCTTAAAATGAAAAATACGGTATGCATACCGCATCTTGGTGCGTCTACGGAAGAATCTGAGGATAACTGTGCAAAAATGGCTGCGGTTGAGCTTATGAACTTCTTAATCGACGGAAACATTGTAAATTCTGTAAACTTCCCGAACTGCTCGCTTGCACGCGAAGGAACTTTGCGTGTTACAATCGCTCACAAAAATGTGCCGAACTGTTTAACAAGCTTTTCAAATGCAATTTCAAAATGCGGCATAAACATTACAAATATGCTTAACAAGAGCAAAAAAGACGCAGCATACACAATAATTGATTTAGACCATGAAATCAAACCCGAAATAATCGACGAGCTTGAAAAACTTGAAAACGTTTACAAAGTAAGAGTTATAAAATAATCTTCGGAGGATTAAAAAATGGTAAAACACATAATTTTCTGGAAGCTTAAAGACGAGGTAAAAGACGAAAAGCTTATTGAAAAAGTTGAAATACTCAGAGGAAAGTTTGCAAATCTTATAGGTAAGATAGACGGCCTTTTGGAGGCTGAAGTAGGTCTTAACTACAACGGCGGAAATTATGATATGTGCCTAAACTCGGTGTTTGAATCAAAAGAAGCCGAAAAAGCATATCAAACGCATTCGCTTCATCTTGAAATCAAAGAAATTGTAAAGACTCTTATATGCGACAGAGTATGCATAGATTATGAAGTTTAATCATAATTTGTATAATTAGCATTAAATCTCTCAATAATATATTAAAAATATATTGTTGGGAGATTTTTGTTTTTATGAAAAATTTTCTTATATATAAAGAACCCGAAAAGCAGTACAATTTTCATCTTGAAAAAACGGACGGCGAGCCTGAAAAAACTCTTGAGATGGAAAAGGTAAGCAGCAGCATCAAAAAAAATCTTGAATACGCCAAAGGCAAATTTCATGCAGAACGCAACGGCGATATTGTGTTTCGCGAATTTGAAATTACGGTTGACAAAAAAATCTACAACGCTTTTTTTGTAATCTGCGACGGTCTTGCATCGTCGGAAAGTGTTAACGAGTGTGTTTTAAAGCCGTTTATGTATTTAAGGCATATTTCAAACGAAAACGGCGATAATCTTGAAAAATTTATTGAAAAAAAGCTTTTGCCTCAAAATCAGATCGAAATTACGGACGATATAAACAATCTTTTGCAGAAGGTCAATTTCGGATTTTGCATACTTTTTGTCGATACTCTTGCAAAAGGTTTTTTAATCGACCTTAAGCAGTGG
>CABUQL010000012.1 GCA_902493665.1 uncultured Eubacteriales bacterium | reverse complement strand
TAACACCGGTACCAAGACCTGCAGGTTTAAGAAGAACTCTTCCTGCACCGAACACACCGATATTTTCGTGGGGGATTGTTGTATTAACAATCGGCACCGTAATCATATTTTTCTTTGCGTCATCAATTGCTTTTCTTACTGCATCAGGAATTTCAGCAGCTTTTCCCGTACCTGCGCCGACATGACCGTTTTCATCGCCGACAACAACCAAAACGCTGAATCTAAAGGTTCTACCACCTTTAACAACCTTAGCAACACGATTTATGCTAACAACTTTTTCTTTTAAATCCAATGCGCTTGCATCTATGTTTTGCATAAAAGCCTTTAACCTCCTTTTTGATAAACCCTAAGGTTTACTGTAAATTAGAATTCCAATCCGCCTTCTCTTGCACCTTCTGCAAGCTGCATAACTCTGCCGTGATAAATATATCCGCCTCTGTCAAATACAACCTGCTTAATGCCTTTTTCGACAGCTCTTTTTGCAACAAGCTTACCGACTTCTTTTGCAGCGTCTTTGTTTCCGCCGTTTTCAAGGTTTAATTCCTTGTCAAGCGATGATGCGGAAACCAAAGTTGTGCCTGTAACATCGTCAATAACCTGTGCATATATATTTTTTAAGCTTCTATATACATTAAGTCTTGGGCGCTCCGCTGTACCTGATACGTGTTTACGAACGCGTGCGTGTCTGCGTACACGTGCAACGTTGCTGCTTTGTTTCTTTATCATTGACTGCTAGCTCCTTTCAAAATATTCTCACCGATTACTTCTTAGCTCCGGTCTTTCCTTCTTTTCTTCTGATAACCTCATCAGCATATTTAATACCCTTGCCCTTATAAGGTTCAGGAAGTCTTTTTTCTCTGATTTTAGCTGCAACCTCTCCGACAATTTGTTTATCGATACCTGTTACGATAATTGTATTCGGATTCGGAACTTCAAGCTTGTAATCAGCTGAATCTTCAACCTCGACAGGATGAGAATATCCAAGATTTAATACAACCTTGCTGCCCTGTTTCTGTGCTCTGTAACCAACACCGTTGATTTCAAGAGTTTTAGAATAGCCTTCTGTAACACCTGTTACCATGTTTGCAAGGAGTGATCTTGTAAGTCCGTGAAGAGCTTTATGAGCTTTAATTTCAGACGGTCTTTCTACTGTCAATGTTCCGTTATCATTTTTTATAATCATATCTTTATGAAGCTTTTTTGTAAGTGTTCCTTTAGGACCTTTAACAACAACTTCATTTTCAGGACTAATTTTAACTTCAACGCCGCTCGGAATACTGATTGGCATTCTTCCTATTCTAGACAAATTGTTCACCTCCCGTAAATCGACAAATCATTACCAAATAAATGCCAAAACTTCTCCGCCGACATTAAGCTTTCTTGCCTCTTTATCTGTCATAATACCTTTAGATGTAGATATTATTGCGATTCCGAGACCCTTTAAAACTTTTGGTAAATCTTCTTTATTTGCATATACTCTAAGACCCGGTTTGCTGACTCTTTTAAGACCTGTAATAACGCCTGTTTTGTTAGCACCGTATTTTAGATTTATTTTAATAACACCCTGCTTATCGTCATCAATTGCTTCATATCCGTTGATGTAGCCTTCATCACTCAAGATTTTGGCAATAGCCAATTTTACCTTTGAAGAAGGAACCGTTACCGATTCGTGCTTTGATGAACTTGCATTTCTGATACGTGTAAGCATATCAGCGATAGGATCGGTTATCTGCATTGTGTGCTACCTCCTTTTTAAAAACTATATCTCAAATTCGTAATTATGAAAAATTAAACTTACCAGCTTGCTTTCTTCACGCCGGGAATCTGTCCCTTGTAAGCCAATTCTCTAAAGCAAATACGGCAGATACCGTATTTTCTAAGATAAGCGTGAGGTCTTCCGCATATTTTGCATCTGTTATATTCTCTGGTTGAATACTTCTGCGTTTTCTGCTGCTTTAAAATCATTGCTTTCTTAGCCACGCGTCAATTCCTCCTCTCACGCTTTGATGAACGGAGCACCCATAAGTGTAAGTAACTCACGAGCTTCCTCATCAGTTTTTGCGGTAGTAACCACAATTATATCCATTCCTCTGATCTTGTCGATCTTATCGTAATCGATTTCCGGGAAAATAAGCTGTTCTTTAATACCGAGGCAGTAGTTTCCTCTTCCGTCAAAAGAATTCGGGTTGATACCTCTGAAGTCTCTTACACGGGGAAGTGCGATGTTTAAAAGTCTGTCAAGAAATTCATACATCTTGTCGCTTCTGAGTGTAACCTTGCAGCCGAGGTTCATACCTTCTCTGATTTTGAAGTTAGCAACTGACTTTCTTGCCTTTGTTATAACAGGTTTCTGACCTGTGATAAGTCCCAAATCATTTGCGGCAGCATCCAATGCCTTTGCATTGTCTTTTGCTTCACCGACACCGATATTAACAACTATCTTTTCTATTTTAGGAATCTGCATCGGACTTTTGTATCCGAACTTTTCCATAAGTGCTTTTTTGACTTCGTTTTCATACTTTTCTCTAAGTCTGCTAGCCATCAGCGAAAATCCTCCTCTCCGAAATATATTATTCTATAACTTCCAAACATTTTTTGCATACTCTTACCTTTTCGCCGTCACTTAAAACTTTGTGACCTATACGAGTCGGTTTTCCGCATTTGTCGCAGATATGCATTACTTTGCAAGCATAAATAGGAGCTTCCTGATGGATAATTCCGCCCGTTTCGCCCTGTTTTCTGGGTTTTTTGTGCTTTGTAGCCATATTTATGCCTTCAACGATTACTTTTCTTTCTTTCGGGATAACTGAAAGTACTTTACCCTTTTTGCCCTTGTCAACTCCGGATAAAACAATTACGTTGTCCCCTTTTTTAATATGAACTTTAGTTCTCATACCAGACTCCTCCTTGTCTTATAAAACTTCCGGTGCCAAGGAAAGTATTTTCATATATTCTTTATCTCTCAACTCACGGGCGATAGGTCCGAATATACGAGTACCTCTTGGGGTTTTGTCATCTCTGATAACAACAGCCGCATTTTCATCAAATTTTATATATGTGCCGTCAGCTCTTCTAAGTCCCTTAACGGATCTTACAACAACTGCTTTAACCACGTCGCCTTTTTTAACAACACCGCCGGGTGTTGCTTTTTTAACCGAAGCAATTATAACGTCGCCAATGTTGGCAAATCTTCTTTTGCTGCCGCCAAGAACTCTGATGCACATAATTTCTTTAGCACCTGTGTTGTCGGCAACCTTTAACAGTGTTTGTTGCTGTATCACTTAAGAACCTCTCCTTTCCGTGTAATTATTGAGCCTTCTCAACTATCTCAACCAATCTCCAGCGCTTGTCTTTCGATATAGGTTTTGTTTCCATAACCTTAACCTTATCACCGATTTTTGCAACGCCCTGTTCATCGTGAGCTTTCAGTTTGTAAGTTCTCTTAACGATTTTTCCGTAAAGACTGTGCTTTACATTATATTCAATGGCAACAACGATTGTTTTGTCCATTTTGTCGCTGACAACCTTGCCAATACGAACTTTTCTGTAATTACGTTCCACGAGCAATATTCCTCCTTTTTAAAAACTCAACTGTAAGATTAAACAGTTTGTTTTAATTCTCTTTCGCGAATAACAGTTTTAATTTTTGCGATTGTGCGTTTAACCTCAGTTATTCTTCTTGGATTATCGAGCTGGTTTGTTGCATGCTGAAATCTCAAGTTGAACAATTCGGCTTTAAGCTCGGATAACTTTTGCTCTAATTCCATATCTGCAAAATCTCTGATTTCATTAACTTTCACTTAAATCACCGTCACTTTCCTGAGTTTCGCGTGTAACGAATTTACATTTTACAGGCAATTTATGCATAGCGAGACGCATAGCTTCTCTTGCCGTTTCTTCACTTACACCGCCGATTTCAAATAACACTCTGCCCGGTTTAACAACTGCAACCCAGTATTCCGGGGAACCTTTACCACTACCCATTCGAGTTTCGGCAGGTTTTTCTGTTACAGGCTTGTCTGGGAATATTTTAATCCAAACCTGACCGCCTCTTTTTATATAACGAGTCATTGCTATTCTGGCAGCTTCAATCTGGTTGCTTGTAATCCAAGCAGGTTCAAGTGCCTGAATACCGTAATCACCGTATGTCACCTTGTTGCCGCGAGTAGCTTTACCGGTCATACGACCTCTCATTACTCTTCTGTATTTTACTCTTTTAGGTAACAACATAATTATTTACCTCCTTCAGCTTTCTTCACCGGCTTGTTGGCTTTTAAAACTTCGCCTTTGTAGATCCAAACTTTAACGCCGATTTTACCGTAAGTTGTATCAGCCTCGTAGAAACCGTAGTCAATGTCTGCTCTGAGTGTCTGCAGCGGAATAGTGCCTTCATGATAATGCTCTGTACGAGCGATTTCAGCACCGCCGAGACGACCTGAAACTGAAGTTTTGATACCTTTAACTCCAAGCTTCATTGCTCTTTGCATACACTGTTTCATAGCACGTCTGAAGGAAATACGTCTTTCAAGCTGTGCAGCAATGTTTTCAGCAACGAGCTGTGCATTTGCTTCAGCCTGTTTAACCTCAACAATGTTTACAATAACGTTTTTGCCGATAAGTTTTTCTACGTTAGCTTTGATTTTATCTTTTTCTGCACCGCCGCGGCCGATAATGATGCCGGGTTTAGCAGAATAAATGTTAATTCTTACTTTGCTGTCGTTTCTTTCTATTTCAATTTTAGAAATTCCGGCAGCGAAAAGTGATTTTTTAAGGTATTTTCTTATTTTATAATCTTCAACAAGATTATCTCCGAAATCTTTTTTGTCAGCATACCATTTGGAATCCCAATCTTTGATAACGCCGACTCTTAATCCATGTGGATGTACCTTCTGACCCAAAATCCTTACCTCCTTTTACTCTTCTTTTTCCTTTAAAACAAGTGTAATATGGCTTGTTCTTTTTCTGATTCTGAAAGCTCTTCCCTGTGCTCTGGGCTGAATTCTTTTAAGTGTCGGACCCTGATTTGCATAAACCTGGGCAACATAGAGCTTATCAACATCCATATTATGATTTGTTTCTGCATTAGCCATAGCAGACAACAACAATTTTTCAACTATCGGAGCCGCAGCCTTAGGTGTGAATTTTAATATTGCCAAAGCGTCGCCGACTTTTTTATTTCTGATCAAATCAATTACAACTTTAACTTTTCTTGAAGATATACGAGCATAGCTGAGCTTTGCTCTGGCTTCATTAACAGCTATCTGTTCCATATTGTTTTAAATCCTCCTCTCCGGTATTGGGATAAGCGCAATTATCTCACGTTCGATGTTTTTGCACCGGCATGACCTTTATACGTTCTGGTAGGAGCAAACTCACCGAGTTTATGACCAACCATATCTTCGCTCACATAAACCGGTACGTGTTTTCTGCCGTCATAAACAGCAATTGTGTGTCCAACCATTTCAGGGAATATTGTAGATGCTCTTGACCAAGTTTTAATAACTCTTTTTTCTCCTGCATCGTTCATTTCAACAATTCTTTTCAAAAGACGTTCTTCGACGAAAGGGCCTTTTTTAACTGATCTTCCCATAATAAACCTCCTTCCGAATTATATAGGTTTTATTTTGCGTTTCTTCTTCTGACAATATATTTATTGCTCTGTTTCTTCTTGTTACGGGTTTTGTAACCGAGAGTAGGTTTACCCCAAGGAGTAACAGGTCCGGGCATACCGATAGGAGATTTTCCTTCTCCACCGCCGTGAGGGTGATCGCAAGGATTCATTACAACACCGCGGACTGTAGGTCTCCAACCCATATGTCTTTTTCTTCCTGCTTTACCGATTGAAATGTTTTCATGATCGAGATTGCTTACCTGACCGATTGTTGCACGGCAGTCAATTCTTATCATTCTAACTTCACCGGAAGGAAGTCTTACCTGAGCAAATTTTCCTTCTTTAGCCATGAGCTGTGCACAATTGCCGGCGCTTCTTACAAGCTGACCGCCCTTGTTCGGGAAAAGCTCAATGTTGTGGATAAGTGTACCAACGGGGATAGCGCTTATCGGAAGTGCATTACCCGGTTTGATGTCAGCGTCTTCGCCCGAACGAACAACATCGCCTACTTTTAAGCTGTAAGGTGCGATGATGTAGTTTTTAACACCGTCTTCATATTCAATGAGAGCAATGTTAGCCGATCTGTTAGGATCGTATTCGATAGCAATGACATTAGCATTCATACCGTCTTTTGTTCTTTTAAAATCTATTACTCTGTATTTTCTCTTGTTTCCGCCGCCTCTATGACGAACCGTAATTCTGCCGTAAGAGTTTCTGCCCGAATTTTTCTTTAAAGGTTCAAGCAAAGACTTTTCCGGTTCAACCTTTGTGATTTCCTCGAAGGTTGAAACAGTCATAAATCTGCGAGCTGGAGAAGTAGGATTAAATTTTTTAATCGCCATTTTCTATTCACTCCTTAAATTTTAATTAAGCCAAGCCTTCAAAGAACTCTATTGTTTTTGAATCTTGTGAAAGTCTAACGGTCGCTTTTTTCCAATCGGCTCTTTTGCCCGATGTTGCGCCCATTCTTTTGATTTTGCCTTTAACCGTTGATGTTGTGATGCTTATAACCTTCACTCCGAAGATTTCTTCAACAGCCTTTTTAATTTCAATTTTGTTTGCACCTTTTGCTACTTCAAAAGTATATTTTTTGTCAGCCATCTGATCCATACTTTTTTCTGAAATAATAGGTTTTACAATGATATCGTGAGAATTCATTATGCAAACACCTCCTCAATCTTGCTTATTGCTTCTTTTGCAATAATAAGCTGATCGTGACTTAAAATATCGTAAACATTCAAAACATTAACAAATGTTGTGTCAACGCCTTTGATGTTTCTTGCCGATTTAACAATAACATCGTCTTTGTCGCAAGTAACGATAAGAGCTTTGTCGTTAACATTAAGATTTTTAAGCATATCTGCAACTGTTTTTGTTTTGATTTCGGAAACTTTCAAATCTTCGATAACTTTAATTTCGTTTTCGCCTGCTTTAGAGCTGAGTGCAGATTTAAGAGCCAATCTCTTAACTTTTTTATTAAGAGTGTAACTGTAATCTCTCGGCTTGGGTCCGAGTGCGATACCGCCCTTAATCCACTGTGTAGCTCTTATGCTACCTTGTCTTGCACGGCCTGTACCCTTTTGTCTCCAGGGTTTAACTCCTCCGCCGCTTACTTCAGAACGCGTTTTTGTGCTCTGCGTTCCCTGTCTTTGATTAGCCAGGTAATTTACAACAACCTGATGCATAACGCTTACGTTTACTTCCTGACCGAAAATAACGTCGCTGAGCTCGATTGTACCTGCCTGACTTCCGTCCATTTTATATAAATCTACTTTAGGCATATTTTAGTCCTCCTTTCTTAAGATATAACTTACGCTTTCACAGTATTTGATATTGTGAGAAGTCCGCCTTTGGGGCCCGGAACGGCACCTTTGACCAAAATAAGATTCTTTTCCGCGTCAACTCTTACAACGTCAAGATTCTGAACTGTAACCTGTTCTACACCGAGATGTCCGGGGAGCTTTTTGTTTTTCATAACTCTTGAAGGAGTTGAACAAGCACCCATCGAACCTACGCCTCTGTGGTAACCCGAACCGTGGCTCATAGGTCCTCTGTGAGTTCCCCATCTCTTAACTGTACCTGCAAAGCCTTTACCTTTGCTTATACCGGTTACATCGATTTTATCTCCGGCTGCAAATACATCGGCCTTGATTTCATCGCCGAGTTTGTATTCTGTTTCACCGTCAAATCTGAATTCTCTCAAAACCCTTTTGTAACCTACACCGGCTTTGTCAAAATGACCTTTTTTCGGTTTGTTTAAAGATTTTTCCTTTGCATCCGCAAAGCCAACCTGAACAGCGCTGTAGCCGTCATTTTCAACGGTTTTGAGCTGTGTAACGGTTACAGGACCCGCTTCGATAACTGTTACGGGAATAACTGTTCCGTCTTCTGTGAAAACCTGAGTCATACCAAGCTTTCTTCCTAAAATTGCTTTCTGCATTTCTGTTTTTCCTCCTATACGGTTATTGGTTGAGATTTAACACCCAACATTACCTGCAGCTTAAAAAGCCGCCAAATCAAGTTATATCTGCTTGATTTCTATATCAACGCCAGCCGGCAATGATATTTTAAGAAGTGTGTCGATTGTTTTTGAAGTAGGCTCCAAAATATCAATCATACGTTTGTGTGTTCTCATTTCGAACTGTTCACGGGAATCTTTATACTTGTGAACCGCTCTGAGAATTGTAACAACCTCTTTCTTTGTGGGAAGGGGAATCGGTCCCGATACCTTCGCACCTGTTCTTAAAGCCGTTTCAACCAGCTTCTGTGCCGACTGATCAACCAACTGATGGTCATATGCTTTAAGCTTAATTCTGATTTTCTGACTTTTAGCCATTGTAGTACCTCCTTATCGTATTGTTTTGTTCGCATTACGACAATCATAAAACAGTACACTTAGCCGTGTGTTTCGTGCCATATACATTATAAATCCAAGTTTTGATCTCAAAACTTGGCATAATAATACTGTAGCATATACTATTGTACTGTGGTTACGCCGCCCGAGTTCAAGATTCGGACATTCTCCGCGGAAATTAGCACCGTTTGCCGGTACTGCAACCTCCCGCATCATCGTATGTCAATGCCACACTAAAATATTTTACAACATTTATTATTATATTGCAAGTTTTTTTTTCGGTTTGAAGCAATATTTTGCACTTTTTTAAAAATTTCGTGAAAAATGCACAAATTTAATTTTAAAATTTGTGCATTATATATAGATTTTATATGTATGTTTTTCAGTTTTTTCTTGTTTTTCTATGCTTTTCAAAGAAAAATTGTTGAGTTTTTAAGTTTTTTACGCTCTCGGATGAGCTTTGTTATAAACCTCTTTAATACGCGTCTTTACAAGCTTTGTGTAAATCTGTGTTGACGCTATATCACTGTGTCCGAGCATTTCCTGAATTGATGAAAGGTCTGCCCCGTTTTCCAAAAGATGTGCCGCAAACGAGTGGCGCAGTGTATGCGGAGTTATATCCTTTTCAATATGTGCTTTTTCCTTGTATTCTTTTATTATCTTCCAAAAACCCTGGCGCGTGAGGTTTGTCCCGCTGCAATTTACAAAAAGCTTTCCCGAATCTTTGTCGGCAGCAAGAAAGCTTCTTGAAAATTTAAGATAATCGCCCAGTGCCTTTATGCACTTTGACCCGAGCGGAATAATTCTTGCCCTCGGTCCCGAAACGCACTTTACAAATCCCAAATCAAGCTCAACGTCTTCAAGGTCGAGCATAACAAGCTCCGACACCTTTATTCCTGACGCATATATAAGTTCAAGCATGGCCTTGTCCCTTTTTCCTTTAAAAGTGGACACATCGGGTTGGCTCAAAAGCAAATCAACTTCTTCAACCGTAAGTATTGACGGAAGCTTTTTCTCCTGTTTCGGTGCCTCCAGCTTATATGTCGGGTCGGAATCGACATATCTATGCGCAAGAGCAAATTTATAAAACGCTCTGAGCGACGCCATTGTTCTTGTAATACTTGACGGAGCACGTCCTTTTTTTTGCATCGTCATTATGTACGAAACAAGATTTGTTTTTCCGGCTCTTTGAAAGTCGGTAAAATTTGAATTTAAATAATTATTGTATTGCTTTATATCTCTGCAGTACGACTGAACGGTGCTTTTTGAAGCTCCTCTTCCGTCTTCGAGATAACCGGCAAATTCTTTAATTATGTCAGCCAAACAACTCATCTCCGATAAACTTAAAAATTCTTTAATAATAATGAAGAAAAAAATCCGCCGCAGATTTCCAAAACCGTAAGCAGCAAATATATAATAAACATAACCGCAAAAAACGGCGTAACGCCCTCTTTTGTATTTTTGTATGAAAAGGCAAACGAAATACACAAAGAACACATAAAGAACAAAACCGGAAGAAGAAAAACATATCCCGGAACAAGATACATTAAAATATACATAAGTCCTTTTGTTTTGTATTTTAAAATGACAAACCCCGATGTGAATCCTGCCGCAAAACCTTTAAATGCAACGGGCGCCATACAAAAAAACGATGTGAAAGGCAAAAGCGAAAGAACAAAACACGGCAAGATGATTTTTAAGTTATCGATAATACATCTTTTCGCCATAAGTTTGTAATCGCATGTGAAATTCTTTGAAAAGACCGCATCGCACACCTTTGTAAGTTCAGAGGTTTTTTCGCCGTCAACCGCAAGTGACGATGAGACTCCGAGCACAACCGCCGCAACAAAAACAATTGCAGATACTATATATATAATGTAGTTTTTTTGTATGTATCTTTTTATAATGTGTCTTTTTGCCATTTGTTTTATCTCCAAATATAAGTTTTTTAAATATATATGAAGACAAACATTAAAAAATTCTTTTTATTTTCCGCTCATTTTCAAAGCTTTTTCGGTGCACTTTTCAACCGCACCGATTACCGCGGAACGAAATCCTTTGTTTTCAAGCTCAATAACAGCGTCAATCGTGGTTCCTGCCGGCGAGCAAACCATATCTTTGAGCTTTGCGGGATTTTCGTTTGTATCAAGAACCATTTTTGCAGAGCCCAAAACCGTCTGCGCCGCAATAAAGTATGCGTCATCTCTTGTAAGACCGTTTTTAACTCCCGCATCGGCAAGCGCCTCTATAAACATAAAAACATACGCCGGACCGCTGCCGTTTATTGCAATTGCCTTATCGATATAACTTTCGTCCATAATTCGCATTTTTCCGCACGAATTAAAGATATCGCCGAGAACCGAAAGATTTTCTTCGTCAATTCCGTCATACGGGCATACAACGGTCATACCCTCTCCCACAGATAGCGCAAGGTTCGGCATTACTCTTGTAACCTTAATATTTCCGAGCACACTTTTTATATAATCTGTAGTAATTCCCGCCGCAATTGAGATATATACTTTTTTATCATAATTTTCCACAGTTTTTATTTCATTCAAAACCGCTGCGAAAACATTCGGTTTTATTGCAAAAACAATAACGTCGCTGCTTTTTACAAGTTCTTTTAAAGAACTGATTTTATTTACCCCTTCGGGAATCGAGTCGGAAAATTTGACGTCATACACATTTATGTTATGTTTACTTATGCACTCCGAGCCGATCATACCGCGCATTATGGACAGCCCCATATTTCCTGCACCTATAAAGCCCGTTTTTTTATTTATCATAATGTCACCTTCCGTTTTATGTAAACCTAAAATCCAAGTTTCATTATTATATCACACAAACGGGTGTTTGTATATAGCTTTTGGGCAAAAAGGTATTTTTTCTTGCAAAATCCACAAAACGCAATACGATTTTTTATGTAAACAACCAAATTCTTTTATAATTTTGACGTTTTTTGAAAAATATTCCTTGATTACCTCAGTCATTAATGATATAATGATTATATATTGTTATAAGGAGGATGAAAAAATGAAGCTCACTATGAGATGGTACGGCGACAGCGATCCGGTTACACTAAGTCAGATAAGACAAATTCCCGGTATGACAGGTGTTGTTTCCGCCGTTTACGACGTTCCCGTAGGTCAGGCATGGAGCGAAGAATCAATTTTCTCGCTTAAAGAAAAAGTTGAAAATGCCGGTCTTGAACTTAAAGTTATAGAAAGTGTTCCCGTTCATGAGGACATAAAACTCGGAAGACCTACAAGGGATAAATATATCGAAAACTTCTGCACAACGGTAAGACGTCTTGCAAAAGCCGGTGTTGAAGTCATCTGCTACAACTTTATGCCTGTTTTTGACTGGACAAGAACAGAACTTGCACACAAACTTCCCGACGGTTCAAACGCTCTTATTTACGTTCAGGAGGAAGCTGACAAAATCGATCCTATGGCAGGAGATTTATCGCTCCCCGGCTGGGATATAGGTTACACAAAAGAAGAACTCGTGGGACTTATTAAAGCATACGAAGATGTTACCGACGATATTTTATGGGACAACCTTAAATACTTCCTTGAAAAGGTTGTAGGTGTCTGTGACGAGGTTGGCATGAAAATGGCTATACACCCGGATGATCCCCCCTGGCCCGTATTCGGACTTCCCAGAATCATTACGGATATAAATTCGTTAAGACATCTTGCAAAAATCGTTCCGAGTACAAACAACGGTATTACGCTTTGCGCAGGTGCATTCGGATGCTCACCGGCAAACGACATTCCCGAAATGATAAGAGAATTCGGCGACAGAATCCACTTCGGCCACGTAAGAAACATTAAAATCACAGGTGAAAAATGTTTTGAAGAATCAGCTCATTTATCTTCATGCGGTTCGCTTGATTTATTTGAAATTATGAAAGCTTACGACGATGTAAACTTTAAAGGATACATAAGACCCGACCACGGAAGAATGATTTGGGGCGAAACGGGAAAACCGGGCTACGGTCTTTTCGACAGAGCGCTCGGCGCAACATATATCAACGGTCTTTGGGAAGCAATTCAGAAAAATAAATAACATTTAATAACAAAGGGGTTATTGTATAAAGTGCATTTTGCGGTTTATATGTACCCCCTTTTTATTTTTCACATTATAACTTAGGAGGTTTTTACTTGGATAAAAACGAAAAAACTCTTGAACCCGTTTTAGCATGGGCGCGTGAGCTTCAGTTTCTTGCACAGGCAGGTCTTGAGTATTCAAAAGATGTGTTTGACAGAGAAAGATTTGAAAGAATACGCGAAATATCCGCAGAAATGATGAGTCTTAAAACAGGTGTTTCACTTGAAAAGGTTAAAGATGTTTTCTGCAATGAAACAGGTTTTAAAACACCAAAGCTCGACACAAGAGCCGTTGTATTTAAAGATAACAAAATCCTTCTTGTAAAAGAAAGCGACGGCAGATGGTCACTCCCCGGCGGCTGGGTTGACGAAATGGAAACGGTAAAATCAAACACCGTAAAAGAGCTTTATGAAGAAGCGGGCATCAAAGGCGAAGCGGTAAGAGTTATAGCGCTCCACGACAGAAACAAGCGCAATGCAGGAATTTACGTTCACAGCATATGCAAGATTTTTGTTTTGTGCCGTGCGATAAGCGGAAGTTTTAAAGAAAACTCCGAAACAACGCAGAGCGGATATTTTGATATCGATAATCTGCCCCCTCTTGCTGAGGAAAAAACAACAAAAGAGCAGATTAAAATGTGCTTTGACGCAAAAGATGACAAAAATTTCGAGGTCGAATTTGACTAGGAATAAAAAATCAAACACAATATCAAATCGGCTTTTTAGTGCGTC
>CABUQL010000011.1 GCA_902493665.1 uncultured Eubacteriales bacterium | reverse complement strand
ACTGTTTAACTGCGCAATCCAAAAATTCGCGGTGCGCCTCGCAGTTTATGTAGTTTAGCACGGTGTAATAATCTTTCTTTTTATAATACTTTTTCATAGCATTCAAACCGAAAAGTTTAACAAGCAACTTTTTAAAAAACGTTTCTCCGCTTATGCATGAAAGGTAATATCCCGCCGTTTCCGATGCAAGTTTTTCATACTTTTCATTAATGATTTATTTTTAATCTCCATACTTCGCTCTTCAAAACCGTCAAGCGATTTTCTGTTCTCTGCCATTTTAACGCCGTTTCCGTTTTTGGCAAGAGGATAATACTTAACGCTTGAACTCTCCTTTTGAAGGTCAAGCTCAATCAAAAGCGATGTCTGCCAGCACTCATTATCGGAGAGGTCAAAAAGAAAATTGCCCTGTCCGTAAACAATCGTTGAGCCTTCATATTCTTCTTTGCAGCCGATGCAGTGGCTATGCTGACAAATAACAAAATCAGCACCTTTATCGCAGATTTTTCTGCAAACTTTTTTAAGATAAGGCGAAGGATATCTGTAATATTCCTTACCGCCGTGGTAAAGAACAATCAAATAGTCACAGTGAAGTTTCAAGTTGCTTATATGGTCAAGGCTTTCAAGCGGGTCAAACGGATTTGCACCCGGCGTATTATCCGCTGCAACCGAAAATTCGTGTTCGCAGCAAGCGTAAACTCCCACTTTTATGCCGTCTTTTTCATATATGCAGCCGTTTCTTGCTTCTTCAAGATTTTTCCCCGCTCCGATGTGCTCGATTTTTGCATCGTCAAGCGCTTTTACAGTAGAAAAAAGTCCTTGTGCCCCCTGGTCAAGAATGTGGTTATTTGATATCGTCAAAAGCGACGGATTTATTTTTTTAATACCGTTTACCGTTTTGACGGGCGCAATAAGACCGGGACCTCTTTTGTCAATCGGCGTTTCTGCGTCCGCAAGAGGAGTTTCAAGATTAAAAATTCTAAAATCCGCTTTGCTTAAAACGTCAAGAATTTTTTCATCTATAATGCTTTCAATATTTCCGCTTTCAAATATGTCTTTGTTTGTATCTGTAGGCGCAAGGTCGGCACCTATTGTTATTTTCATATTTTTCTCCTTTTTACCATGATTAACAATTACAACATAATTATATGACAACCAAAAGATGATGTCAACCGTTTGTATTGTTAATCTTAAAAAGCGTGCCGTAACGGATATTTTTAAAAGTAATTTCCCCGTTTTTCAAAATGGCGCTCGTCGTATCGTCCGTCCAAATCGGGAAAAGTTTTAAAGATTTTCCGTCCGTTTTATACGATTTTTCGCTTATAACTGTCGGCTCGTTCATATCTCTAAGCGTATTTTTCCAGTTGTCCGTTTTGTTTCTTATAAAGCCTAAAGTTACGTTTTTTCCTTTCAGGCACAAAAGATAAACGTCGCTGTCCGACAAGTCGCAGCACGAAAAGTTTTCTCTTGCAAAATCAACGCCGCAAATCAAATCCGAGAGCGGTTTAAAATATTTGTATAGGTTTTTGCCTTCAACGTATCTTCCGTCCCAGTGCCATATATTTCCGCTTCCTGCCGCACCGGCAAACAAAGGAGTGTAAACACTGTCGACAAAAATTATTCCGCGGTCATCGGCGTGATAATATTTAAAAGGTCCGCTGTGGCAGTTGTTCACCGCGCCCGTTTCCGCCAAAAATGCAGGCTGATTTTCGCTTTTTATGTATTCGATTCCGCTTTTTGCAACCTCAATTAAATTGTTTCGGCTATCGGAAAGCTTTGCGCCCTGGTCAAGATATTTATGCACCTGCTTAAAGTCGCATTTGTCCCAGCAGAAGTTTTTATATCTTTCAATATTTTTTTCACTGTCAAGACTTCCGAGCGAATTTACAACCATATTATCCTTAAAAAGCGCCTTAACCTTCGGAAGCATTTCCTTATTCCATTCAAGATATCCGTCGCCGCAGCAGTTCATTTCGTTCCAAAGCTCAATCGCAAAAATCTCTGTATCGCCCGAGTATCTTTTACTAAATTCCAAAACCTTGTTAAGCCATGCATTTTTCCACTTTTCGCTTGTGAGCCACGTTTTTATACTGTTGCATTTCTCATCGCCTATCCATAGCTGCTTTTTAAAGTTTTCGGGACTCGGTCCGCTGTCTTTTCCGTATGCAAAATATCTGTACTGCTCCAAAGTAAGTTTAAGTTTTACATTATATTTTTTTGCGATATCAATAACCTTATCGAGAATGGAAAATTTTTCGTAATTAAACTCATACACATTTAAAGTGTCGGGCGAAAAATAGTTGTGTCCGACCCAAAGTCTTATAAGATTAACGCCGTTTTCGCTGCATCTTTTTATCCATCTTTCATACTGATTAAGACCTATATACTTCTTTTGCGATGTTGTGCCGAATTCCGTTCCGTCGGAAGATTCGTAAGATATCGGATAGGTAAGATTTATTCCTACCGCAAAAAAGCTTTTGCCGTTTGAATACTCAAAATATCTTTTGTCATCTTTTCCGGCGCAAACATATCCGTTGTTTTCATATCCAGAAACACATATTTTTAAAGTTTCCTTTTCAGTTTTACCATCGTAAATTTCTTTTAAAGTGTAGTTTCCTTCATTTTTTAAAGTAAAACGTACCTTTAAAACGGGCGCGCCGTCTTTTTTTATAGTTTCAATTCCTTCTTCGTCATAGCTTACAGAAATAGGTTGATACAAAAACGGTAAAAAATGCATTTCATTTTTGTTATCATCTGTAATAACAACTTCGGTTACACCGTTTTCAACTTCAATTTCGCATCTTTCATAACATTTTAAGTTAAGCATAGAATCACCCTCGGATAAGGCACTAGAAGCCAAAACCCAATATGGTTTATAAAGGCAAAACACAACACGGAATTTTCGGTGCCTTAATATTATGAATTCATTGTATCACGGCAAAAATTTAATATCAACTTTTTTTATCCGATAGTGGAATTTTTAAAGCAAAAACCAAAGAAATTTTTATTTTTTAAAACTGTTATTCTCTTCGCACAAAATCGCGAAGTCGCACTCGTCGCAGCAACATTCAATTAAATGCCCGTTTTTATCGGTATGTTCTCCGTTTCCGGGACAGTCTTTTCCGCCGTTTCCCGGAATTAACTCTATTCCTGTTATGTCGATAAAATTTCCGTCAGAAATCATTGTATACACCTCTTTATTAATGTTTACATTATATAATGTGTAAGTCTATATGTCAAGATAATAAATTTATTAATATGTTATGTATACATAATATATGAGGTGATTGTATGCTTAAACTTAACGCAATAGATCTTCTTGAAAAAAAGGGAAAAACAAAGTACTGGCTTTACAAGCAAATGGGCATGAGCTATCAGAACTTTAACAAAATGATTAACAACGAAACCAAATCAATTAAATACGATAATCTTGAAGCAATGTGTTACATTTTGGAATGTGACTTAAATGATCTTCTCATTTTTACGGAGGATTAAAAACTATGCAGGCAAACAAAAAAGCTGCAGCAAAAATTGCTGCAGCTTTTTAATTTATTTTGTGTATTCCCGACGGCGGCGCAACTTTTAAAACTACGTCCTCGCCCACCGACGCTCCGTTTTGAGTAAGCATCTTAAAAGAGCACTCATACGCAAACTCGGGAGTATTATTTTCTTTGCTCAAATGCCCGAGGGTTATATTTTTCGTCCCCCATTTTGCAAGCTGCGTTGCAACCCATGCCGCATTATCGTTTGAAAGATGTCCGATGTTGCTTAAAATTCTTTTTTTAAGATAATACGGATATTTTCCGTTTTTAAGCATGTCAACATCGTGATTTGATTCCAAAAGCACGCAGTCGCTCTTGCAAAGGCTTTTTAAAAGTGTTTCGGTTATATTTCCTATATCTGTTGCAACCGTATATTTTTTGTTGTCGCACATTATACTAAAGCCCGTAGGATTTTTTGCATCATGCGGAATTGAAAACGGGCATACGGCAAAATCTCTTATTTCAAAAACTTCCTTCGGCTTGACGGTTCTTAAATTTCTATCGTAAACATCGGCTGTAATTTTTACGGTTTCCATAAGCGTTTCTTCGCTTGCGTAAAGCGGAATGTTGTATTTTCTCGACATTACACCTGCGCCCGATATGTGATCTCTGTGCTCGTGCGTTAAAAGCACTGCGTCTATTTCATTCGGAGAAAGTCCTATTTCGCCAAGTGCGGTATTGATTTTTGAGCAGCTCACGCCGGCGTCAATAAGTATGTTTGTTCTGCCGTTTGTAATAAGAGATGAATTTCCCGAACTTGAGCTGAAAAGCGTGTAAAAATCAATCATCGATTCTTTTTATATCCGCACCGAGTGCGCGAAGCTTTTCTTCAATTTTTACATAACCGCGGTCAATATATTTTATTTCGCCGATATATGTCGTTCCGCTTGCGACAAGACCTGCAATTATCATTCCCGCTCCGGCTCTTAAATCCGTTGCGGCAATTTCAGCACCTGAAAGAGATGTTCCGCCTTCAACAACCGCAACACGTCCGTCAACGGTTATCTGAGCGCCCATTTTTTCAAGCTCCGCAACATACTGAAATCTCGAATCCCACACGCTTTCGGTGACAATGCTTGTCCCGCTGACGGTTGTAAGAAGTGCAACCATCGGAGGCTGAAGGTCGGTGGGAAATCCCGGATAAGGAAGGGTTTTTACATTTATTTTTTTAAGCGTTCCGCTTGCGTCTATTCTTATTTCGTCGTCGCCCTCATCAACTTTTACGCCCATTTCGACAAATTTCGATGTAATCGCCTCAAGATGCTTCGGAATTACATTTTTAATAAGGACATTTCCTCTCGTTGCCGCTGCGGCAAACATATATGTTCCTGCTTCAATCTGGTCGGGAATAACGCCGTACGTTCCGCCGTGAAGCTCATCAACACCCGTTATTTTAATTGTATCCGTTCCTGCGCCTTTAATGTTTGCGCCCATTGAGTTTAAAAAGTTTGCAACGTCAACAACGTGCGGTTCTTTTGCACAGTTTTCAAGTATTGTCGTTCCCGGTGCCAGGACAGATGCAATCATAATATTTATTGTTGCGCCGACACTTACTTTGTCAAAATAAATATGGCCCGAACGTAAGTTTTCTGCATCAACCTCAACACTGCCGCTCTTAATTCCTATTTTGCAGCCAAGACCTTCAAATCCTTTAACGTGCTGGTCAATCGGACGTATGCCGAAATTGCAGCCGCCGGGAAGAGGCACACTTGCCTTTTTAAATCTTCCGCTGAGCGCTCCGAGAAGATAATATGACGCTCTCATACGTGAAGCAAGTTCTTTTTGAACCATATATGTATCAAGCTTTGTTGCGTCGATTTTTACTGTTGTTTCGTTTAATTTTTCAACTTTTGCTCCGAGTTTTGTGAGCATGTCCAAAATAACGTTTACGTCTTTAATATCGGGAATATTTTCAAGAACGCATACTCCTTTTACGAGTATGGTTGCCGGAATAATTGCCACTGCAGCATTTTTTGCGCCGGAAATAACCACTTCACCCGAAAGCGCATTGCCGCCGTTAATTACAAGCTTCTCCAATTTTCGTAACCACCTTATATAAAAAATAGACCTGTTATATGCCAAAATCAAAAAGTCAAATTCGGTTATAAATAAACTGATAAAACATTACAAAGTACATTATATCATTTAATAAAAAAAATTAAAAGTGTTTTTTTACATTTTTTTAAAATTATTTTACAGTTTTATTACAAAATGCTCTTTTTACAGTGTTTTTTCGCTTTTTTAAAACATACAAAAGAAAAATTACAATGCAGATTAAAAACATTATATTTGCATATTCAAAAAATGTGTTTCGTCGGCTATCCGAAACAAAAGCCGGAATGTATGACGGAAAAAGCGTTACATACAGAAAACTGTAGAAAAATCCGAATGCGCTGTGGCAAAGCTTTGCAAAAAGATATTTTTTAAACGACAAATCCGCGCCGTCGATAATTTTTTTTGTCTGCATATTTACGCAAAGCCCCGCCCAGCCGCACAAATACGATATAATCACAATTTTTATTTTAACACTGCAATTTCCCAAAGTGCACAAATCGCTTATTGCAGTTGTTATTTCAAAAAAGCCCAAAGCGGTAAAGCTTTCGCATACGCACTTTAAAAGAGATGTGACAACAGAAAAAAACACAATATATCCGCACACGTTAAGTATTGTTTTTACGCTTTCTTCAACCGCATCGGTAAATATGCTTTTTGAGCGGAGTGCTTTTTTGCACTCCGTTTTATAAGGCTTAGCCGTCCGTGTGCTGTTTTTTACGGTATGTTTAAAGAGAATCCCGACGCTGACGGCGGAAATTATATGTATGATATAAAGAATGTATCCCGTTTTTACGTTTCCTATCATTTTTGCGCCGACCGTTCCTATCAAAAAACACGGTCCGCAGTTATTGCAAAACGATAAAATGCCCTGTGCCTCATCTTTTGAAATTTCATTTGCCTTATACAAATCGCATGCCGCTTTCGCACCGACGGGATATCCGCTTATAAGTCCCAAAACAAACGGTGCGGCGCATTTTTTATTAAGTCCGAAAATGCGCATAAATCCGCCCGTCTTTTTCCCGAAAAAAGCTGCTCCGCCCGACATAATAAACATTTTTGACGCAACAAAAAACGGGAAAAGCGACGGTATAACAGAATTTAAGCATATGTTTATCCCCTGTGCGGCGCCGTCTATGCAAACTTTCGGAAATGTGCAGAGAACGGCAATTAATATTACGGAAACAAAAACATTTGTTTTCATCTTAAAGCTTACCTCATTTCTGTGAAAAATCAAAAAGCATCACACAACAAATATATTCATAAAAACATACGCTTAATCATAGATTTTAATAAATATAATCGATAGGGAGCAAAAAGTGTTATGAGTGACAAATTGAGAAAAAAGCTTAACAAGATTCTTGATATGCCGTCGGAAATTGTGCTTAACACGCCGAAAATAACGCTTGATTCAAATGAGAGCATTCTTATCGAAAATTATAAAGGCATTTTGGAATATTCCGATGTGTTTGTGCGTGTAAACACATCGGATTACACAATTGCAATTTCGGGCGAAAAGCTTGTTATAGATTATATGACAAAAGAAGAAATAAGCGTTTCGGGAAAGCTTATAAGGGTTGAATATGACTGATAAATCACATTATCAATGACTTGGGTGCCACTCTTGCATCTGTAAAATAAGACGGAACGGAGTTTTGGTTTTTTATGATTCTTAAAATTTTAAGATACATAAGAGGCAGTGTGAGCGTGAGCATAAAAAGCTTTTTTCTGGAAAGATTTTTAAATCTGTGCGCTCAAAACGACATTTTAATATGGGATATTTCATACAAAGAAAATAATACGGTTACACTTAAAATGAGCATTTCGGGTTTTAAAAAAATCAGAAAACACGCATACAAAACATTTTCTGAAATTAAAATCGAACAAAAACAGGGTCTTCCCTTTGCCATAAGCAGAGGCAAACACAGAAAAGGACTTTATATCGGCATATCGGCTGCCGTTTTTTTGTTTTTTTTAATGTCGTCATTTATATGGAAAATAGATATTTCCGGAAACGATAAAATCCAAAACGGCGAAATACTTTCGCTCCTGTCGGAATGCGGTGTAAAAGAAGGTGCGTTTAAATTTAAAATCAATCCTCAAAGCGTTAAAGACCGTATTCTTTTAAAAAACGACGCTCTTTCGTGGATTTGGGTTGAAATAAAAGGAACAAGAGCAATTGTGTCGGTGCGTGAAAAAAAAGAGGCGCCCAAAATGTATGACAAAAACACGCCTTCAAACATTATTGCAAAACGTGATGCGCTTATAACGGGCATTGCCGCAACAAACGGCGAGGCGGTTGTGCGCGAAGGTGATTTTGTAAAAAAAGGCGACCTTTTAATAAGCGGTGTTTTACAAAGCAGTGTTTCGGGGTATAAATATATCAATTCGTCGGGCGTTGTAAAGGCACGTACATGGTACGAAAAAGATATTACAACTCCCATCGAAAAAAACGAATTTACAAAAACATCAAAAAAAATTTCAAAAAACACTGTAAATTTTTTCGGTTTTGATGTATTATTATATCATAGTGATAAAATACCGTTTAAATTTTACGACGAAAATGAAAAAGTTTTTGCACCGTCTTTCGGAAAAAACTATCCACTCGGAATTTCTTTTAAGAAAAAAACTTATTTTGAACTGGAAAGAAAAAAGGTAAAGCGGAGTCTTAAGCAGGCTGCCGATGAAGAATCGGCGGCACTTAAAAAACAGCTGGACTCGGAAATCGGAAACGATGTTTCAATCGTAAAAAAAGATGCGGAATACAAAAAATGCGAAAACGGCAATGTTTATGTCAAGGTAACGTATGAATGTATTGAAGATATCGCAGAAAACACCGTTATAAATACAGATTGAAAAACTACTCTAAACACACGGAGGTAAAAAATTTGGAAAGAAGCATTACGCTCGCAAGCACAGAAAATGTTATGCAGGTATTCGGGCAATTTGACAAAAATATCAAAAAAATAAGAGACGAATTTAACGTCACCGTTGTAAACAGAGGCGAAACGGTTAAAATAAGCGGCAATGACGAAGGCGTTTTGCTTGCGGAAAAGGCAATTTCAGATTTAAGCAAAATCGTCAATTCCGAAGGAAGCTTAAACGACCAGATTGTTTCTTACACAATTTCAAGCGTTAAAGAGGGCGAAGACGCAGCAGCCGTTTTCGGAGCAGACTGCATTTGCATTACGTCAAAAGGAAAACCCGTAAAAAGCAAAACGCTCGGTCAGAAAAAATACATTGAAGCAATAAATCAAAACACCGTAACATTCGGTATAGGCCCTGCCGGAACGGGAAAAACATATCTTGCCGTTGCAATGGCGGTAAAGGCATTTAAAAGCAAAGAGGTTTCAAGAATCATTTTAACCCGCCCCGCCGTCGAAGCCGGTGAAACACTCGGATTTTTGCCGGGCGACCTTCAAAGCAAGGTTGACCCGTATCTCAGACCGCTTTACGACGCCCTGTACGATATGTTCGGGTTTGAAACGTATCAGAAACTTTACGAAAGAGGCACTATTGAGGTTGCACCGCTTGCATATATGAGAGGACGCACGCTCGACGACAGTTTTATCATTTTGGACGAAGCACAGAACACAACATGCGAGCAGATGAAAATGTTTCTTACAAGACTCGGTTTTAATTCAAAAGTGATAGTTACGGGCGACACAACGCAGATAGACCTTCCGTCGGGTAAAAAATCGGGTCTTAAAGAGGTTGAAAAAATTCTTAAAAATGTTGAGGGCATAAGCTTTTGCTATCTTACCGACCGTGACGTTGTAAGACATCAACTTGTGCAGAAAATCATTAAAGCTTACGATAAATACGATAAAAAACTCGCATCGAGAAACGAGAGGACAAAAAAATGATTTATACAGAAAACGAACAAAGCATTATAAAAGCTGATGAAGCTCTCGGCAAGCTTGTTGAAGATGTTGCAAAAAAAACGCTGGAATACGAACACGTTGACGGAGAAGTTGATATAAACGTGCTCTATGTTGACAACGATTCGATAAGGGAAATAAACAGAGAACAGAGAAATATTGACAGAGAAACTGACGTTTTATCATTTCCCATGCTTGAATTTGAAGACGGAAAAATGATAACAAGCGAAGCCGATTTTTACGAAGGTGCGCTCATTTTGGGCGACATTGTGCTGTCGCTCGAAAAAGCAAAATCGCAGTCTGAAGAATACGGACATTCATTTGAGCGGGAAGTCGGTTTTCTTGTTTGCCACAGTGTTCTTCATCTTCTCGGATACGACCACGAAACCGAGGAAGAAAGAAGCGTTATGCGCCAAAAGGAAGAAGCCGTTTTAAAACTTTTAAATTTAACACGGTAATTTAGGCACCGGAAGCCAAAACCCACTATAGTTTATAAAGGCAAATTTCTCATAATACTGCGTCAAAATGCTCGTAAATCCACAAAGGATTTACTCCGCTTTTTCCTTGCCTTATAAAAAATTTGCTCTTTTTAAACTCTTTGACCTCTAATTTAGGAAAATTTTTGTTTTTTGCTGCGCAGTGTCGCAGAAAGGCTTTGTGCCTTTCAAGGATGACAAGGCGAAAAAACGGGAATTTAACAAATTAGAGGCATATTGTGTTCGAGTCTCTAGTGCCAAGGCAAAAAACGTAATTTAACAAATCAGAGACATATTGTACTTAGGCTGCAAAAGCCTTATTATTTGTTTAAATCGCCGTGATTATGAAGCAGTTTTTTAACTTCCTCCAAAAATACGTTTACATCTTTAAACTCACGGTAAACAGAGGCAAATCTTACGTATGCAACGGCGTCAAGCGACTTTAAATGCTCCATAACAAGCTCGCCGATTTTCTTTGATGACACTTCCCTGTCAAGTGTGTTAAACACTGCTGCCTCGATTTTTGAAACCATTTTATCTATCTGCGCAAACGTAACCGGTGTTTTTTCGCACGCTCTGAGTATTCCGTTCATAAGTTTCTGACGGTCATACGGCTGGCGCGTGCCATCTTTTTTAATTATGATAATCGGAATAGACTCAATCTGTTCATAGGTTGTAAAACGCTTTTCGCACTTTAAACACTCACGTCTTCTGCGGATTGAATTGCCTTCGTCTGTAGGTCTTGAATCTATAACTTTGCTTTCTGTATGGTCACAATAAGGACACCTCATAAAACTTCTCCATTCCGCCGAAAAAACGGCACAAAAAGTATTAATTCTTTAATAAAAAACAAAAGTGCGTTCAAACAAAAACCGTCCGAACGCACCGCAAAATTTAAAAATTATTCACCTTTGTTTGATAAAAACGGAGGTATAACAAAATCGTCAACATCAAATTTTTCAAATGAAGGAGCGTCTTTTGTTTCTGCATTTTCTTCTTTCTTTTCAGCTTCTTTTTTCTTTCCGCCGTTAAGACCTGTTGCAACAACAGTGATAACGATTTCATCATCAAGCGATTCATCAACAGATGTACCGAAAATGATGTTTGCATCAGTATCAACGAGTTCGTGGATAAGCTCTGATGCACTGTCGATTTCAAACAAAGTAAGATTTCTGTCACCGGCAATATTGAATACAACATTGCTTGCGCCGTCGATTGTTGTTTCGAGAAGCGGACTGTTGATAGCTGCTTTAATAGCAACTTCTGCTCTGTTTTCGCCGGAAGCATGTGCAATACCAGAATCTCTCATAACAGATGAAATATCCGCAAAGTCCAAATCGATATAACCCGGTGAAGTAATAAGGTCCGAAATACCTTTTACGCCCTGGCTTAAAACTGTATCTGCAATTTTAAATGCTTCCTGCATTGAAGTTTTCTTATCGCAAACTTCCAAAAGCTTATCATTCGGGATTATAACGAGTGCGTCAACGCATTTGCTGAGTTCTGCAATACCCGATTCTGCTTTTTCGGTTCTTTTTCTTCCTTCAAATTTAAACGGCTTTGTAACAACGCCGACTGTAAGTATTCCCATTTCTTTTGCAATAGATGCAACTATCGGAGCAGCTCCCGTTCCTGTTCCGCCGCCCATTCCGGCAGTAACAAAGACCATATCTGCGCCTTCTATAACTTTTTTAATTTCATCTCTGCTTTCTTCAGCCGCTTTCTGACCTACGTCGGGGTTAGCACCTGCGCCGAGACCTCTTGTGATTTTTTCACCTATCTGAATTTTCAAATCCGCCTGCGAACGGTCCTCTCCGAAAAGAGCCTGTTTTTCTGTATTTACAGCTATAAACTCAACGCCTGCCAATTTATCTTCAATCATGCGATTAACTGCATTATTTCCGCCGCCGCCAACTCCAATGACCTTCATATTAGCGCCAATGATTGACTTTTCGTTTTCCAATTCTAACATGGTACTTCCTCCTTGCACACTATTATTTATAAATTATATCATATATAAAAATAAAATTCCAGTACTTTTTAAAAAAAAATAAATATTTTGTAAAGTTTAGTCATTTTCTACTGAATCTTTTATTGTTATACCGTCTTTTAAAGTACCCTTTTGTTTAAATTTGTCAACAAAATGGCGTCTTATCATTGCGAAATTCTTAAATATTCTCATTACAAAAACGACTACCGCCGCAAGATAAATATCTATACCGAGCTTGCGTCCGATAAAAACCAAAGCTGTACTTATAAGAGCATTACCCAAAAGACCCGTTATAAATATGGCAAAATCAAACTTTTTGTCATACACTGCCGTAAGCGCTCCGAGCATTGAGTCAAACGCTGCTATAAGTGCAATTGCAACATACGGCGATACCGATTCGGGAATATAAATATCAAAGCTTAATGCACAGATTATTCCGAGCGCCGCCGCAAAAATATAAAGCATTAAAATCCACTCCCTACTCTTCGTTTTCGGCGTATTTAAAGTTAACTATTCCGTTATACTTTCCGATTTCGATTTTATTTGATTTTGTGATATTAAATTCTATTTTCCAGAATTTTAATTCTTCGGCAATTCCGCCCTTGATATTGAGCGCCGCTTCAAGCATCTGGGCATCGCCTATCGCACGTATTACATACGGCGGAGAGTACTTGTTTCCGTTTACTATTATTGTCGGCCCGACGCATCTTATTTCGCTGGTGGCAATAATTCTTTCGCCGTTTATGCTTATCGCCTCAGCGCCTGCGCTGCAAAGCTCATTTACAACGGTTCTTAAGTCGCTGTCGTGAAGAATATAAGATGACACGTCCTGCGACGGGTCGGTTTTTACACTGCTGTCGTTTAATGTAACGGTAATACCCGGTCCCGACACATTTGTGAGTCCCGCAAGTATTTTATATCTTTGCACTTCGTTTGAAAGCGCTTTTGAATCGGAGCTTTTATTTTCAGATTCTTTGCGGTAAATGTTTAAGTCGTTATTTACCAACAAAAGCTGCTTTTCAAGGTCAATGCTTCGTTCTTTTTCTTTCGTAAGCTCTTTTTGCAAATCTTCAACACGTTGAAGCTGGAGAGTCTCGCTCTTTTCGTTGTGCATAACGCTTTTAATCTGCACACCGACTGCAAAACTTAAAACAAAAAGAACTGCCGCAAGAGTAATATCGGCTTTGCGATTTTTCATATTTTTCCGTTGCCTTTCCGTCTGCATACATCATTTTAAATACAGACCGTACTTTTGTATAATATACTGTATCATGTTTTGAAATTTACTGCCTAAGGCTTGTACAAAATTCAAATGTAAAACTTAACTTGCTTTGTAAACAACAGATGACGATGGATTGCTTATATCAAGCGTACCGCCTTTTTGCCCTACAAGCTGCTCAAAAACTTTTTCAAGATATGCAAGCTTGTACGATACTTTATCGCTCTCGCCCATTTTTACAAGTATATCATTTGACAGTGTCAATTTTACATCATTTATATCCTTAAAGTCAACACTTTTTATTTCCGACATAATATTACAGTTTTCGAGC
>CABUQL010000010.1 GCA_902493665.1 uncultured Eubacteriales bacterium | reverse complement strand
TAAGACATTTTGCGTCTTAAATAATTTTTATGTAATTATTGTAACAAAAATTAAATTGAATGTCAATTGTTATTGCCTTTTTTTAAAAATTATTATAAAATAAATACGGAGGTGCTTTAAATGACAGAAAAATCAATGATAAAAGAAACATATTACAATGGCAAAAAAAGCATAACACTTGAAAATGACAAAATTTCAGTTACCGTTATTTTATCGCAGGGTGGAAAAATAGCATCATTTAAATATAAGAAAAATAATTTTGAACTTCTCTTTGATGATTGCGAAAAATCAAAAGATGATTTTTTGCCGTTTGACAATTTTGAAAAATCGGCATGGGGATTTGACGATGCTTTTCCGAATATTGACGAAGAGGAATTTGTTTTTAACGGAGAAAAAATTAAATATCCCGATCACGGCGAAGTGTGGACACTTGGTTTTGATTACCGCATTGAAAACGATAAGCTCATTTTAAGAGCCGACAGCCGTATTTTTGATTACACTTTTGAAAAAACGCTTTCTTTATGCGGCGAAAAGCTTAAAATAAGCTACAATATAATGACAAAATCCGAAAATCCGTTCCCCTGTATGTGGACGATGCACTGCCTTATTCACTGCGAAAACGATATGAAGCTGATGTATCCGAAAACGGCAAAAAAACTTATGAATGTAAGATATGACAGTAAATATCTCGGAAATTTTGGCACCGTTTTTGATTATCCGTCCGATAAGTATAACTTTGATGCGGTTTTTGACAAGAGCGCAAACAAATGCGAAAAAGTTTATGTTGCAAATGAGTTTTCCGACGGTGTATGCGGTGCATATTATCCGAAAAGCGATATGGAATTTAAAACTTACTTTGACACCGAAATTTTAAAATATCTCGGATTTTGGGTTACGGAAGGCGGATTTAGGGGCGATTACAACTGTGCAATGGAGCCTTCCACGGGATTTTTTGATAAAATAAGCATTGCTGATAAAAACAACTCGCTTTTTTATCTTACAAAAGATAATCCCCTTAAATTTGAAATTGAACTTGAGCTTAAAAAAGGCAATAATTAAAGTCATCTAAAAAAGATTTCTGTTAAAAGAATTAAATAAAAAAATTAAAAAAGGATTGCAAAAGTTTTTTGCAGTCCTTTTTTGTATAATTACTTTAAAATATTGCTTCGCATCTGAAAATAGGCTTCCCCATTTCAAAAAAACGTGTTTCGTATTCCGTCATAACATTGCCTTCAAAATCACTGTTATGCAAATCAAACGTGATGTTTTTAAGTTTTAAGCCAAAATTGCAAAACGAATTTAAAGAAAACTCAAAAAGCTTTTCATTGTCGGTTTTAAAACAAAGCTCTCCTCCGTCTTTTAAAAGTTTTTTATAAATACTAAGATACTTTTCGTGAGTAAGACGTCGCTTTTTCTGACCGCTTTTTTTCCACGGATCGGAAAAGTTTAAATATATAATATCGCACTTTGTTTTTGTATCAAAAATGTCAAACATATCTGCATCGCCGGGAACAAATTTCAAATTTTTAAGCTTTAATCCGTTCATTTTTTCGACGGCAATAACGAGTACATCAAGGTTTTTTTCAACCGCAATAAAATTAACGTCGGGATTTTGCTTTGCCGTTTCGGCAATAAATTTTCCTTTTCCGCATCCTATTTCCATACAGAGTTTTTTGTCGTTTCCGAAAATCTTCTTTATGTCGTCTTTGTAATCTTCAATGTTGTTTATTATGTATTCCGAACAGTTTTCAAGACGTTCTTCTCTGTGTTTTTTTCTTCTCATTCGCATAAAATGTGTATCCTCCGATTTTTTAATGCTTTATATAAATTTTCCTGGTTCCTTTTTTGCAAAATCGCTGTTTATCGTCTGTGACCTTGCCTTTATAGACTTTGCATATTCCGTGGGCGAAAGTCCGTTTTTCTGGCTGAATTGCTTCGAAAAATAATGTATGTTGTCATACCCCAGCATACTTGCAATCTGCGTCATATTGTAATCGCCCTCGCGTATGTATTTTTTGGCATAATCCATTTTCATTTTTATAAAATACTCTATAACTCCCATTTGAGCGGTGTTTTTAAAGAGCTTTTTTACCGAGCTCCTGCTGAGCGCAGAATACATAACAATATCATCAAGCGTAAGATGCCCCGATATATTTTGCTGCATAAAATCAATTATTGCATTAAACATATCGTTGTCGGTATGGCGTTTAAGCAAGAGACACGTTTTACTGTCGTCTTTTCTTACGAGCGAAATCAAAAACTCGGTAAGATAAATTTTAATAAGCTGCTGCGTTCCGAAAGGCATGGAGCTTCTCTTTTTCAGCGACCTTTCAATCTGCTCCGAAATTGGATCTTCAAACGCTTTGGTACACTCATTTAATATTTTTGACAAAAGCGACTTTTGCGTTTCGCCGACGGTAAAAATCTTTTCTTCAAACTGTTTCATTGCTTTGGAACGGCAGTCAAACGTCATTATAAAAAAGTTTGGCGCAACTTTGTTGTTAGCTCTTATTCTGTGCCATTCGTTCGGCTTATGAAAAATTATATCACCCTGTTTTAAAAGGATTTCTTTGTTTTCGGCAGTTGCAATGGCTTCGCCTTTATCGACATAAAGCATCTCCCAAAAATTGTGCCTTTCGCCGTGAAAACAGTAATCCTTCGTATACTCAAAGTAATATACGGTATAAATATTTTTAATTATAATATCGTCTTTAAGCTTTGTCGGCTCAAGAGATGTCAAAACCGTATTATCCATAGTTTTCTCCCGAATAAGTTTTTATTATTTTTTATAATATCACAAAAAAACAAATAATGCAAATAAAATAGCATATTTTACAAAGATTTTTGTGAAAAAAAGTGCTAATATAGTTTTAACAGAATTAATGCCAAACTATAAAAGGAAGGTTAGAGAAATGAAAAAAATTAAAGTTGCAGTAGTTGCCGCAGGTTCAAGAAGCAGTATTTATTCCGGACATATGGCTACGTTCAAAGACGAAGCCGAAATCTTTGCAATCGCAGAGCCGATTGACCGTTTAAGAAACAAATTCAAAGAAAAACACGGTATTTCAGACGAAAACACATTTAAAACATACGACGAAATGTTTGCAAAAGGTAAAATTGCAGACGCAGTTATTATAGGAACTCAGGACAATATGCATTTTGACCCGTGCATGAAAGCAATGGATGCCGGATACAAATATATTCTTATAGAAAAACCTATTTCTCCGAGCATGGAAGAATGTGTAACGCTTTATAAAACCGCAAAAGAAAAAGGCGTAAACATTCAGGTTTGCCACAGTTTAAGATACGCTCCGTTTTACAGAAAACTAAAAGAAATTATCGATTCGGGTGTTATCGGAGAAATTGTTACAATCAATCACACGGAAGGTGTCGGTGAAGCACACCAGTCACACAGTTTTGTAAGGGGCGACTGGAGAAACAGCAAGGAATGCTGTCCGATGATTCTTGCAAAATGCTGCCATGACGCAGACCTTATGCTTTATCTTACAGGCAAAGACTGCCATGAGCTTTCTTCATACGGTTCTACATATCTTTTCAAAAAGGAAAATGCCCCCGAAGGCAGCACAGACAGATGTATTGAAGACTGCAAGGTTAAAGACACATGTCCTTACAACTGCTTTAAAGTTTACACCGAAAACGAGTGGATGAGGGGTGTTGCGGTTGACAAAAAAGGTTATGACGATTTATATAAGGCAATGGCTGAAAACCAGTACGGCAGATGCGTTTACAGATGTGACAATGACGTTGTTGACCATCAGGTTGTAAACTTCCTTTTAGATGACGGCGTAACGGCTCACCTTACAATGACTGCCTTCCAAAACGGCAGAGTGACAAATATCGGCGGAACTATGGGAAGAATACACGCTGAATTTGAAAAACAGAAAATTGTTGTTACGGATTTCAGAGATCCCCAAGGCGCTGAAATTGAATACATGGTCGGAACAAACACAAGCGGACACGGCGGTGCGGACTACTGTATGGCACGTGATTTTATTAAAACCGTAAGAGGCGAAACAGACGGATATACAAACATTGCAATTTCACTACAGAGCCATGCAATGTGCCATGCTGCGGAAAAATCGCGTCTTGAAAACAGAAATGTTAAAATTGACGAATTTTTAAAATAATTAAGAAAAATTCATCAAAAATTAAAGACGAACTGCATTAAAATTTCTGTTGCCTATATGTGTAAAATAGATTTTAGTTTTTGTTGCAAGCAAAACCACACCTTTTTTGAAGGTGTGGTTTTTGTTTTTGATGCGGTATTATAAGAAGTTTGCCTTTATAACCCATATTGGGTTTTGGTGACTTGGCTAAAATTCGGATATTGTTTCTCTTTTTTCATACCATGCGCAGATTTATTTATAAGCATATCCCAGCTCTGGAAACCTTCGTTGCTTATCCCCTCGCCCGTTTCGCCGTCATAGTATTCGTGCATCTGACCGCATTTTTTGATATCTTTTCAAAAAAGCGTAATAAGTTTTTCGGCTAAAATTTTTGCCTCATCTTCATATCCGTAATTTAAAAGCCCTTCGGGTTTTCTTGTCATTTTTGTATAATCTTTTTGTGAATAATTCCGTATTAAATCAATATATTCTCTCACTTTTTTATGCCCTTTCCGTTTTTTTGTAATTATAATTTATTTTCATTTGTATTTCAATTATTCATCTATAAGCTCAAATTTGTTTTTCCTAAACTTTATCAACCCGTCTTTTTGCATTTTTGAAAGCTCATTTGAAAGTGCGCTTCTGTCAACCCCCAAATAGTCGGCAAGCTGCTGGCGGTCAAACGGAATTTCAATTTTTTTGCTTTTTGCATAAAGCGTCTGCTCCGAAAAATACGACATCAGTCTTGTGCGTATTGTTTTCGGCGACGTATGAAAAATGCGTTTTGAAAGATTCAAATTCTTCTGCGATGAAATTTCAAGAAGGTTTTTTACAAAAATCCAAAAACAGTTTTTTTCGTTTTCATTGCTTAAAATATCGGAATTTAAAATGCCCGACGGATTTAAAAAAAGTATTTTTGTGTCTTTTGCAGCAAAAACGCTTACCATAAGCGGCTCGTTTTTAAGGCAGACATACGTTTCGGCAAAAATCTGACCTTTTTGCACATGTGAAAGAATTGTTTTGTTTCCCCACACATCATATCTTTCAATATTTACCCCGCCCGATATAATCATTCCGAAAAAATCAACACAATCGCCCGCAAGATAAACCGCTTCATCTTTTTTGTAGTCCTTTACATATGCCTTAAGGCTTTTTAAAACAGTATTAATTTCATCATCGGAAAGATTCGAAAAAAGCTTTGTTTTTTGCAAAAATGAAAAATCCATAAATTTCTCCTCATAATGTTGTTATAACAACATAATTGTTAACTTTATTATACTATAATAAACCCATAAGTTCAAGAAACATTTACTTTTTGTCGTAAGGCACTAGAGAGTCGAAAGAAAGGATATGATGATAAATGAAAAGAAAAATTATACAGATTGATGAAGAAAAATGCAACGGCTGCGGTCTTTGCGCAAATGCCTGTCTTGAAGGCGCAATAGCTATTGAAAACGGAAAAGCAAAGCTTATCCGTGACGACTACTGCGACGGACTTGGAAACTGTCTTCCAGTTTGTCCGACAAATGCAATTTCGTTTATTGAAAGAGAAGCGCTCCCCTATGACGAGGAGGCAGTTTTAAAAAATCAAATGGCAAAAAAATTATCCGAAGAATCAAAAAACGAAATGCCTCATCACCACGGCTGTCCCGGCTCTATGGCACGAAAAATCCATCACGGACACATGCTCTCGCAGGCAGTTTTTAAAGAAAGCGAAAGTATGTTAAACCAGTGGCCCGTTCAGATTAAACTTGTTCCCGTAAACGCTCCGTATTTTGACAATGCCGACCTTCTTATATCTGCCGACTGCTGCGCATATGCATACGGCGCATTTCACGAAAAGTTTTTGAAAAACCGCATTGCTCTTATAGGCTGCCCCAAGCTTGACGATGTGGATTATTCCGAAAAATTATGCGAAATAATCAAAACAAACAACATCAAAAGCGTGACCGTTGTACGCATGGAGGTTCCTTGCTGCGGCGGAATTGAGCATGCGGTAAAAAATGCACTTCAGCACAGCGGAAAGTTTATTCCGTGGCAGGTTGTAACAATTTCAACAGACGGTCAGATTATTTAATACAAAATCGAGAAAACAAAAAGATATGTTTTATTCCCCTTCTTTATTTTGGCACTAGTGCCTTAAGAAGGGGAGTTTTGTTTTTACATATTCATATTTTTGTTGAAAATCTTATTGCAATATGATAATATTATTTTATAGACACCATACTTACGAAAGGATTTTTAAATATGAAAAAAATACTTTGTGCGGTTTTAATTTTTGTATTATGCATTTGTCAGTGCGCTTTTGCATTTTCAGATATGCCCGACGATACCGTTTTGCGTCCGGCGCTTGAAAATGCAGTAAAAAACGGGCTTTTATCGGGATATGACGGCAAAATTATGCCGAACGATTCCCTTACAAGAGGACAAATGGCGGCTATAATGTCACGTGCGCTCGGCGCAAGCAAAAAGGCCGACATATCGTCATACGTTGACGTTAAAGAAAACGACTGGTTTTTTGACGACATGGCAAAAGCCGTTTACATGGGCGCATTTAAGGGCGACGGCGACAGATTAAATCCCGAAGGATTTATCACAAGAGAAGAAGCATTTGTTGTTATTTCAAGAATATTTGCAATTACAAAAGGCGAAAATGCAAGTTTAAAATCTCTTGCCGACTTTTCTGAAATTTCAAGCTGGGCAAAAGACAGCATAAGCGGTATGATGAGAGATAAATACATAGATGCATCGGACGGAAAAATTGAACCGAAAAGAAATATGACAAGAGCCGAGTTTGCCGTTATTATGGATAAAATCGCACCGAATTACATAACGGAAGAAGGAACTTATGAAAGCCTTCCCGACACAAACGTTATTATAAAGGCAAAAAACGTTGTTTTAAAAGGAATTAAAACAGACAAAAACATAATAATTGCAGACGGTGTCGGCGGTGACGGAATAAAAATGACGGATATGGACGTTTCGGGAAGTATTGTTGTAAGAGGAGGCGGCAAAAAAGTATATATGCGCGGAAATTTTAACGAAATAAACATTGCCGTTTCAAATCTTGACGTTGACGCAATGGATTCTTCGATTGAATCGGTAAACATTGCTAAGGACAGTAATATTTACATCGGGTCAAAACAGTAGAAGCTAAAAATCAATATGGTTTGTAAAGGCAAATTTCTCATAATACTTTGCCAAAATACAAAAATAGTAATTTTACTGTGAAAGCTGCGGCGAAATTACGGAAACTGCAGGTAAATTCACAAAAATTTATTCCGAATTATGAAAGTCATAAAAAAGTATAACATAAAAAGATGGCAGTTAAGTTTCTGCCATCTTTTTTCTTAAAGGGAGATGAAAAAATAATTATATGGATAAGGTTTTTAAAGTCCTAATTTCTGAAATCGTTCGGCTGTTTTCCCGTGATTGTTTTAAATTCCTTATAAAAATTCGACGAGCTTGAAAATCCGCACTGAGACGCAACGTCTATGATTTTCAAATCCGTTGTTTTCAAAAGGAAAATTGCCTTATCGATTCTTTTGATTATTATATAATTCCACGGTGAAATTCCGTTGTATTTTTTAAATACGGCGGAAAAATACGTCTGCGACATACATGCAATTTTTGCAAGTTCACCTAAAGTGAGATTTGATTCAAGATTATCTTCTATATATAAAACCACTTTTTTAAGCTTTTTTGTAATGTCGCTTTGAACGGGTGTTAAAACGGGTTCCGTTTCTCCGTAATACGTTCTTATAATATGAATAAGCGCTGAAAAAACAAGCCTTTTAATTTCTATTTCATAACCAAATTTTTTCCCGCTTATTTCTTTTTCAATGGTTTCGATAATACTTTTAAGCTTTGTGTCGGACGAATCAAACTTATTTTTTTTGCTGCTTTGGAATATAAACTGCAAAAGCTCTGCAGTATCGCTTCTTTCCCATATCATACGGGGTTCAAAATGGATATTCAAAAGATTAATCGCCTCATCTATGCGTGTAATACAGTGTGTTTCATCTGCCGAAAACATAAACATATCGCCCTTGTTGAAATTAATCTTACCGCTGTCTGTTGTATAAATGCCTTTTTCTTCAACAAAAAGCGAAAGCTCGCACTGCGTGTGATGATGGCTCTGAAATACTCTCTCTCCCGTTCCCACGCATGAATGAAAGACTTTTATTAAATTTTTTCCCTGTGAATCCAAAAGTTCATACTTACTTGTTCTCATTATTGCTTCCTCTCTGGTGCCAACCAAATCATAAAATAACGGACATAAGAGTTGCAAACTTAAACGGCGCGCCCAAGCACTGCCCTCTTATTAAAGTATACACCAACCAGGGTATTGTGGGATACGGCGAAGTCCGTGACGCTTCAAGCGCAACATATGCACTGATGCTTAAATCACGTCTTATCGGTGAAAATCCTTGTAATGTAGACAAAATTTTCAGAAGAATAAAACAGTTCGGCGGACATTCACGTCAGGGCGGCGGTGTTTCGGGTCTTGAAATCGCTATGTGGGACCTTGCCGGAAAAGCATGGGGAGTTCCGCTTTGGCAGATGCTCGGCGGAAAGTTCAGAGATAAAGTAAGAATGTACTGCGACACCGACGTTGACGGAAAGCATACGGGCACAGATATGGGCCACGCTTTGAAAAAACGTATGGAGCAGGGCTTTACATTTTTAAAAATGGACCTCGGTATTGAGCTTTTGCTTGACGAACCGGGCTGTCTTAATGCACCGTTAGGATTTTTGGAAAACATAAAGAAATATTCAATGAAAGCAATTAACCATCAAAAAGGGTCTGTTGATATGGATATGATGCTCGGCAAAAACTACGAAGTATTTACAATCGAGCATCACGCAACAGGTATTCACTTAACACAAAAAGGTATGGATTACCTTGAAGATTATGTAAAACAGGTAAGAGATGTAATCGGATATGAAGTTCCGCTTGCAATCGACCATTTCGGCCACATATGCATTGAAGACTGTATTATGTTTGCAAAACGTCTTGAAAAATACAACATCGCATGGATTGAAGACATTGCTCCGTGGCATTACACAAATCATTTCGAAAAAATCTCACATGCGGTAAACGTTCCGATTTGTACAGGTGAAGATATTTATCTTGCAGAAAACTTTGAACCGCTTATGAAAAACGGCGGAATAAGCGTTGCCCACCCCGATATCCTTACTGTCGGCGGAGCAATGGAAATGAAAAAACTCGGAGGCATATGCGACAAATACGGCGTTGCAATGGCTATACATATGGCAGAAAGTCCGATTGCCTGCATGGCTGCAATTCACGCTGCTGCTGCGGTTAAAAATATTATGGCGGTTGAATTTCATTCTGTTGATATCCCCTGGTGGAACGATATTGCAAACGGAATTGCAAATCCGTTGTTCAAAGACGGTTTTGTTGAAGTTTCCGATAAACCCGGTCTTGGCATTGACAGCTTAAACGAAGAACTTATTGCCGAGCATATGCACGAAAAATATCCCGAAATGTGGGCAGATACATCATGCTGGGATAACGAATGGGCAAACGACAGAGAATGGAGCTGATTTATAACAGCAAACGGGCGGATTGGCGAGAATGAAATCGAAAAAGAAAAACCGGCATCTTACTTGATGCATATAATTTTGTTGTTTATAAGGAGAATAAATGTTATGATTAACAGAGATGAAATTATGGAACTCTTCGACAAGCACAAAGAAGAAACCGACGAAAGAGTTAAAGCAGGAATCGAATTAAACCGTAAAGGATATTTTAAAATTAACGTTTGCGATGAAAACGGAATCCCCGTAAAAGGCGTTAAAATCAAAGCGGATTTGAAAAACCACGAATTTAAATTCGGTGCAAATCTTTTTATGCTTGATGAACTTGAAAGCGACGAAAAGAACGAAAAGTACAGAGAATACTTCAAAGATGTTTTCAATATGGCAACAATTCCGTTTTACTGGGATGCGCTCGAACCCGAAAAAGGCAAACAGCGCTATGATAAAAACAGCCCGAAAATTTACCGCAGACCTGCACCCGATTTGTGTTTGGAGTTTTGCGAAAAGTACGGTATAGAACCAAGAGAACACGCTCTTGCGTATGACAAATTTTTCCCGAAATGGCTCGAAGGAAAAAGCACACACGAAGTTAAATATGAACTTTCGAGAAGAATGAAAGAAATCGGCGAAAGGTATTCAGACAAATTCCGCACAATGGAGGTTACAAACGAAACATATTGGCCGTATGGCAGCAAGAGTGTAACCGATTTTTACGAAGATAACGAATTTGTAGAATGGTGTTTTAAAGAAGCGGAAAAATATATGAGCGCAAACGAGCTCTCAATAAATGAAGCTATGCAGGTATGGAAAGATCAGGGAAGAAACCGTGACGCGTATTATATGCAAATCGAACGTGCTTTTTCAAAAGGTGCAAGAATAGACGCCATTGGTATGCAATATCATATGTTTCAACGTGCGGAAGAAGCAGTTGAAAAAACTCGTATCTTTTACGATCCTACTCGTCTTTTCCGCATACTCGACAAATACGCGGAGCTTAAAAAACCGCTTCAGATAACAGAGGTAACAATTCCCGCATACACATACGAAGCTGAAGATGAAGAACTTCAGGCGGAAATTATGAGAACGCTTTATTCCATCTGGTTCAGCCACAAAAATATGGAGCAAATCGTTTATTGGAATCTCGTTGACGGATATGCTGCTTTTGCTCCTCAGGGAGATATGGAAAAAGGTGAAAACTACTACAGAGGCGGACTTATAAGATTTGATTTTACAAAAAAACCTGCATACAATATGCTTAAAAACCTCATAAAAAAAGAATGGCATACAACATCGGATTTTGTTTCCGATCAAGACGGAAATGCCGAATTTAAAGGATTTTACGGCATATATACTCTCGATATTGAAAAAGACGGAAAGAAAATCACCAAAGAAATTAACTTTAACATGTCGGAAATTTCAAAATTACACTGTAGATTTGAGGTATAATTATGTTTGACTTAACAGGCAAAAAAGCTCTCGTTACAGGCGCAACGCAGGGCATCGGATATGAAATTGCACATCTTTTGTCAAAGCAGGGCGCATCTGTGTATGTAAACGGCGCATCAAGCATGCAAAAATGCGAAAAAGCATGCAAATCAATTAAAAACAGCACACCTGTGTGTGCAGACATCAGCAAAAGAGAAGGAATTGACGCGCTTTATGAGGCAACGGGCGAAGTTGATATTCTTGTTTTAAATGCATCTGTGCAGTACAAACGTGCTTGGGACGAATTCTCAGACGAAGAATTTGAAAAGCAGTTTGATATAAACATCAAAAGCACGTATTATCTTATAAAAAAATACGCCGCTGCAATGAAAGAAAAAAAATTCGGAAGAATTGTTACAATCGGAAGTGTAAATCAATATAACAATCACCCCCAGCTTTCACTTTACGGTGTTACAAAAGCCGCGCAAATGAAACTTGTGCAAAACATCGCTCCTTTTCTGGCACCGTTTGGCATAACGATTAACAATGTCGCTCCGGGCGCAATCTGCACACCGAGAAACGACGAAGCTCTCGCCGATGAAGAGTTTAAAAAGAAGGTTATTGCAAGTATTCCGTGCGGATATGTCGGATTATCCGAAGACGTTGCACCCGCAGTTTTGCTTTTGTGCAGCGACGAAGGAAGATATATAACAGGTTCAGAAATAATTGTTGACGGCGGAATGCATCTGTAAAACGGAGGAAATAAAAATGAATTTTAATGTAAAAGAAGAAATTATAAAACTTACGCCGCAATGGAAAGGCGAAAGACTCAGCGACGGAAGACCGAAAGTTGACGAAAAATATTTAAAGGCGCTTAAAAATTTAACACTCGAAGAAGTATGGAAACCGATTTTCGTAAAAGGCTACGAAAGCCAGTTTGAAGGAAGACTCCACATACTCCACGATGACGGAAGAAAGCTCATCGGCCGTGCGGTTACGGCAACATATTGCCCATACCGACCCGACCTTGACGAAGTTGTTAAGGATATCGGAAGAAGCGAAGGCAGAACAGGTACATACAATCAGTGGGTAATAGATAATCTCGGAGAATACGACGTTCCCGTTATAGATATGTATGACAAAATTTATAAAGGAACGTTTCTTGGCGGAAATCTTACAACTGCGCTTAAAAACAAAACAAAAAACGAAAACGGCGGTGCGGTAGTCTGGGGCGGCATAAGAGATACGGAACAGATGAAAAAGGTTTCTGACACACAGGTTTATTACCGCGGAATAGACCCTACTCCGATAAGAGATTTTATTATGACTGCATATAACACGCCTACACGCATCGGAAATGCAATTTGTCTTCCGGGTGACGTGGTATTCGGCGCAGGCGGCGGAGTACTTTTCATACCGAGCCATCTTGTTGAAGAAGTTGTCGGCGGTGCGGCAAAAACACAGGTAAAAGATCTTTTCGGTTTTGAAATGATAACGCTCAATAAATTTACCACGGCACAGATCGACAAAAACACATGGACGAAAGAAATGCTTGATCTTCTTATGGAATTTATTGAAAAAGACGACAGAGCGGCAGAATACAGAGATCTTGACTGGTCGCAAGAGTATGACCTTGCAATTAACGGCGACCCCAACGATACGCAATCGGCACTTTAAAAAGTGTTTGGCATTTAAAACATAACCTTATAAACCATATTGGTTTTTGACTTGCATTGCCTTATACTGATTAAGTAAAAAGAAAGTGTTTTATACAGAGAGAAACTAATACAGAGATAATTATTTTACAGTGAGAATGTTCATATAAGAAAAACACGTTATCATAATAATTTGTCCGAAAAAAAAGAGAGCTGATGCTCTCTTTTTTATTTGCCGTTTTGTTTTATTAATTTGGCTTTTCATTTTTTATTTTCACCCTTCCCCGTGTTCCAAGTCGTCGATTCTATGATTAATAACTTTAATCTGTTCCTGCATAACGGGGATTCTTTCGGCGAAATTGTTATGTTTATCAACCTTTTTTTCAAGTTGTTCGATTCTGTAATTTGTGAGTTTGCTTGCGGTAAGTATTCCCCCGAAGATTGACACAATCGAAACAACTGCGTTTACAATTATGCTCGCATATTCGGGCATTATCCTTCACCGCCAGACTGTTTTCTTGTGAAAAAATACGTTATCACCATTGTTACAACGTTTGAAAAAAGGTTAAATATTTTTTCGTCGATGTTTTTTCCAAACATCACCACAAACACAAGCGTTGCCACCAAAAAAAGCGTTATTATGCTTTTTACATCAATTAATTTTGCAAATTTTTCTTTCATTTGTACCCCTCATTTCCTCATTAAATTATTTTGTTATGCCCATATAATACCGCCGTAAAGCTTTCTTCCGTCGCCTGTAAACTTGTATGAACCGTTTACTTTAAGCGTGGTTGAACCTCCGCCGTCAAGAGATATTGCAAAATCAAGTCCCAAGTTTTTGGCAGTCTGATTTGCCCTCTCGGCGCTTGAATTTGCCCTGACCGCAATCACAATTTTGTTGTCATTTTTGCGATAACCTATAATCGGTCGGCTTGTCATACGTGTTACATCGCTAAATTTGCCTGTAAATCCTTCTTTTTCAGCGGTTATATCAGGATATATTCCGTATCCCGAAACAGCAAACCACACATCTTTTTCCTTTGTGATGTCGGTTACATATTTCATTTCAACATCATCTTTGCTATGGATTATCAGCGTTGCAACAGGCTTTTTATGCGTTGCGTTGTTGCACAAAACCTTGCCCGCATTGACCATAATTCCCTGCGGATACATTATGCCGTTTGCCTGTGCCATAAAAAAAACTGAATTTACAAAGTTGTTGTACGGCGTTTGATTTGTCGCCTTCTGCGTTTCGACCGCCCAA
>CABUQL010000009.1 GCA_902493665.1 uncultured Eubacteriales bacterium | reverse complement strand
TTTTATGAAAATTTAATATTTTTTTATAATTTGAAAAGTTTTTATATGTATTTATCATTATTAAATAAAAATCAAAACATTATTATGTATAAATTTAATATTTTTAAATACAAAAATTCCTGCTTATAATAAAGCAGGAATTAATTGTGCATTTTATAATGTATATAATCAGATTTTTTCAAGTTCGTCAATTGAAATCTGTCTTGTGTGCTTTGTGTGCGACCATTCTTTATGGTTTTTGTTGCACCAGCCGATGATTGTAATCGGTATCCATGTAAGAGAGTAAATTCCGTATGTTAAATAACTCCATATAAGACGTCCGTTTATTACACGCTTTTCGTAAGTGATGACAAACGGTATATAAAACATCTGTCCGACCGCAAAAGCACTCCAGAATGAAGTTGTTCCTATAAGGTGGCTGATGTTAAACATTTTGAAGAAACCGAACATTTCGCCCCATCCGAAAAGTGTTGCAACTGCAAGACACAAAACTTTTACCGGCTGCAAAAGGTAAATTCCGCAGTCAAAAGCCGAAATATCTTTTTCAACAAATGCTCTTTTTAAAAGTTTTTTTGCAAATCTTGAAGCAACGTCTGCGTGACCCTGCATCCAGCGTACTCTCTGATTCCATGACTGCTTAAGAGTTAATGGTTTTTCATCGTAAACAACCGCTCTGTGCGCCCAGCCTACTTTTTTGCCCATAAGAGCAAGCTTTGCAGTAAATTCCATATCTTCTGTAAGACAAGTTGCGCCCCATCCTATTTGTTTAAGCAAATCCGTTGAAACAACAAATCCCGTACCGCTGAGCTGACATGTAATTCCGAGATTATATCTTGCGTTCTGGAAAAGTCTTGAAATTGTCCAGAACGAAACCGAATATGCACAAGTAATCCACGAATCATAAGGATTTTTACTGTCAATCGCACCCTGAACAACTTCGTAGCCCTTGTTAAGCTCTCTGTTCATTTCATAAAGGTAATTTCTGTTTACAACGTTGTCGGCGTCAAATATTGAAATTGAATCATACTTAACGTCCATTTTAAAGATTTTATCAAACATCCATTCCAAAGCATAGCCTTTTCCGCGGAGTTTGTCGTTAGTTCTTTCATATACATACGCACCTGCATCTCTTGCAACCTGCGCCGTTGAATCATTACAGTTATCTGCAATTACAAATATGTCATAATACTCTTTGGGATAATTTAAATTCTGCAGACTTTTTACCATGTTGGCGATAACCATTTCTTCGTTGTGTGCCGCAACAAGCAATGCAAATCTGTGAAGTTTATTCTGCTCCGGCTCGGTATTGGTTTTTTTGTTTGACCAACCAAATACTGATACAATAAAGTAGTATCCTCCGAATACAAGTACAAAAATCTGGACGAATGCGCTGATTACATACAAAAACGATTCAAATCCACTCAAATGCGGCATTAACAACCACTCCTTATAACATATAAACAGTTTTCTGTCATTCAACTTACTTATTATAAATCACATTTAATTAATAATCAAGTCCATTATGAGATATTTTTATCGAAATTCGGGTCATATTTTCTGTTTATTAATATTTTTTACTTTAAACCTCTATTTTATTCTAAAATCCGCCGTTTTTTGACGTTTTTTACCATAGCGGTCCGCTTTTTTATTTTTTAAAAATATTGTACAATATAATTAACACAAAGTATAGGAGAATAAAAATGGCAGGTAAAACTAATTTTGTATGTCAAAGCTGCGGATACGAATCGCCCAAATGGCTTGGCAAGTGTCCGTCATGCAGCGAGTGGAATTCTTTTGTTGAAGAGTATGCCCCTAAAAAAAGCAGTACGTCTGCGAAGCGTGCGTCATCTTTAAACAGTGCAAAACCTCTTCTTCTCAAAAATGTTGAATACACCAAAGAGCAGCGCTACATAACCGGCATTAAAGAGCTTGACCGCGTGCTCGGCGGCGGAATTGTGAAAGGATCGCTTGTGCTTTTCGGAGGTGATCCCGGAATAGGAAAATCCACGCTCTTGCTACAAATATGCGGAATAACGGGAAAAAATAACAGTGTTTTATATGTTTCGGGCGAGGAATCATTAAGCCAGCTTAAAATGCGTGCCGACAGACTTGGCGTTGATGCCGACAATCTTTCGGTAATGTGCGAAACATCGATACCCGACATAATTCTTCGTGCAAACGAGTTAAAACCGCAGATTCTTATAATCGATTCCATACAGACAATGTATTCCGACGAGATAAGTTCCGCACCCGGAAGCGTAAGCCAGGTTCGTGAGGCAACGCATGCGTTTATGAGATTTGCAAAACAGACAAACACTTCGGTGCTTATTGTCGGACACGTTACAAAAGACGGCAACATCGCAGGCCCCAGAGTTTTGGAACATATGGTCGACTGCGTTTTATATTTCGAGGGCGAGCGCCATCAGTCATACAGACTTTTGCGCACCGTTAAAAACAGGTTTGGTTCGACAAATGAAATCGGCGTTTTTGAAATGAAGGACAAAGGGCTTGTTGAAGTTGAAAATCCTTCAAAAATGCTTCTCAGCGGACGCGGTGAGAATACGTCGGGTTCTGCGGTTGTGTGCACGCTTGAGGGAACACGCCCCGTTCTTGCTGAAATTCAGGCGCTTACCTCTCCCACCGGATTCGGAAATGCACGAAGAATGGCAACGGGACTTGATTACAACCGTGCGGTTATGCTTGTTGCAATACTCGAAAAAAAACTTGGATATTCAATGCAGAATCAGGACGTTTATTTAAACATTGCCGGCGGACTTAAAATATCGGAGCCTGCAACAGATCTTGCAATAGTATTGGCCGTTGCATCGAATTTTAAGAATTTTATAATCGACCCAGACACCGTTATAATCGGCGAAGTCGGACTTACGGGCGAAGTGAGAAGCGTTTCGTTTATTGAAAAACGTGTGAACGAATGTAAAAAACTCGGATTTAAAAAATGCGTAATCCCGAAGGATAACGCAAACGAAATCTCAAAAACAAGCGGAATACAAATCTGCGGCGTGAAAAATGTTTTTGAGGCTATTAAAATGTTTTCTTAAAAATCAATCGTTAGTTATCATAACAAGCAAAAGACCTTTCGAAAAGCTTACTTTTGCAGTTTTGCCGTCGATAAACTCGTTGCTTATGCATCGCGACGTGCCGACATCCAAAGTATAATCAGAAAGCGGGTATTTTAAGTTTTCAAGACAAAGATTTTCTATTTTTTCAAGTGCAACAAATGACAGAAACGAATTTTTGCAGGGCGTAAGGCTGATGGATTTATCCGTCAGTCTTATTTTATTGTGCTCATCAACAATAACGGCGTCAACGTTTTTGTCCATTGCTTTTTTTAAAAGAAAAACATTGCTTAGCGAATGGTCAAATCTTGTGCCAAGCGCACCGATTAAAATAATCTCGCTGCAATTTTTTTCAATAGCGATATCTATTGCAATTTCCGTGTCCGTTTCATTTTTTTCGCACTTAAAACGAATAATCTCGGCGTTTTTTACGTATTCGCAGTTTTTAAATGACTCAAAATCGCACGAATCAAAATCTCCGATAAAATAATCAGCGTAAATCTTAAACTTTTCAAGATGTTTAACTCCGCCGTCTGCGCAAATCACCAAATCGGCGTTTTCAAAATATTCATTATAATATGCATAGTCTGTGACGCTTCCGCCGGTTATAATTATCGCATTTTTTGCTTTCATTGCCTTCATTGCTTTCATCAGTATTTCTTAAACTCCTCGATTGTCTTTTTAATATCGGACGAGCCGTACACGGAAGAACCTGCAACGACAACGTTTACACCGCTTTTTACAATCTGTGCAATGTTTGTAAGATCTATTCCGCCGTCCATTTCTATATCGATGTTTTTATCGATGCTCCTTATATATTCTGCTTTTTTAAGCATATCGGGTATAAACTTCTGTCCGCCAAATCCCGGTTCAACGCTCATAATAAGCACCATATCAAGGTTGCCTAAATAAGGCAGGACCTCTTTAACATCAGTTTTCGGCTTAATTGAGAGCGCAAGCTTTTTGCCGGCTGATTTAACTGCATTTTTCACGTAATCATAATCCATATCACTTTCAATATGAACCGTTATGATATCGCTCCCTGCTTTTAAAAAAGCGTCAACGTATTTTTCCGGATGCTCAATCATAAGATGCACATCAAAAACAAGACCTGTGCACTTTCTCAATGATTTTACAACCGAAGGACCAAAGGTTATATTAGGAACAAAATGACCGTCCATAACATCAATATGAACATAGTCGGCGCCGTATTTTTCAATTTTTTCAACTTCCGATGCAAGGCATGAAAAATCCGCCGCAAGTATTGACGGGGCAAGCTTAATCACGTTACCACTCCTTAACTGCATTTAATCTTTCGTAAAATGTTTTGTAACCTTCATATCTGCTTTTGCTTATTTTTCCGTTTTCAACCGCTTCTTTTATACCGCAGCCGCACTCAGCCACATGGCTGCAGCCGTTAAAACGGCAAAGATTCAGATACGGCTCAAATTCAGGAAAATAGTTTTCAAGCTCACTTGCTTTAATCTTCGGCAAATCAAGCATTGAAAAACCCGGTGTGTCTGCGAGATAAGAATTCTCGCCGTATTCAAAAAACTCAACGCATCTTGTTGTGTGACGTCCTCTTTTCAGTTTTTTGCTGACTTCACCGGTTTCAAAATTCATATCTGCCAGAAGATTTAAAAGGCTTGACTTTCCTACGCCCGATCCCCCGGCAAAAGCAGTCGTTTTATCTGCAAATTCTTTTTTTAAATCATCTGTGCCGGCATTGTTTTTCGCACTTGTAAAAAACAGTTTGAACCCTGTGTTTTTGTAAATCTCCGATATATAATCGGTATCGCCGTTTAAATCGCACTTGTTAAAGCAAATTACAACATCAGTGTTATTGTACTTCCCTATAACCGTCATTTTGTCGACAAACAAAAAATCGGGTTCAGGGTTTTTTACTGCCATAACGATTACAAGAAGGTCGATATTTGCAACGGGCGGACGCACAAAGCTGTTTTTTCTGTCGTAAATGTTGCAGACTGTCCCTGTTTTTTCATCGGTAAGCTCAATATCTACGATGTCGCCGCAAAGGGGTTTTAAACTTTCTTTGCGAAACTTTCCCCTTGCTCTGCACTCAATAATTCCGAGGCGGGTTTTAACGTAATAAAATCCGCCTATTCCTTTTAAAATAATGCCTTTTTCCATATTACAAATTCCTAATTGTCAAAATTAATTGCTCTCGTGCCAACCTTTTGTCCATTGATATAAATGTCAAAGCTTGTTGTTCCGCTTCCCGTAAGTGTTGCCGAGAACATCGGGCTCTGCGACGGATCATGAGTTGACGAATGAACAGTTTTTCCGTTTGATACTATATCAATTTTAACCGGTGACGAATACTGCGACAAATCAACGGAAAGCGTTTTTGACTTCTGCGTCGGTGTGCTTGGAGTTGACGGAGTTGTCGTGCCTGGCGTTGAAGGCGATGTATGATCGTTCTTTTCCTCTTTTCCGGAGCTTAACACAATGTTGATTTTCGTTCCTTCATTGACAAATCCCGTAAGTCCCTGCGAAATAACGGTGTCTTTTTCAAGGTCAGATTCCGAATGGCTTACTTTGCCGAGCACAAGACCTGCTTCTTTCAAAAGCTTTTCTGCCTGAGCTTTTGTTTTTCCGACAAGTCTCGGTACCGGAACCTGCTTTTCGTCCTCGTCATTACCACTCACATAAAGCGTTACCGTATCGCCTTTAGACACTTTCTTTCCTGCCTGAGGAGATTGTTTTATGATTTTGCCTTCATCAATATTGTCGTTCTTTTGAGTTTCGATTTTAACTTTAATACCCATTTTTTCAAGCTGAGATTTCACCGTATTGGCATCTTTGTTTTTAAAATCGTCGAGTGCGAATTTTTCGTCCGCTTTTCTGCTGAGCGTTATTTTTACAACGCTGCCTTTTTCCGTAACAACCTGATTTTCTCTCGGTTTCTGTTCCAAAACGACATCTTCGTCTTCATTGGAATCTTTGTAGCCCGCAATTTCAAGAACAAACCCTTCGCTGTCAGCTTTTGCTTCAGCTTCTTCAATGGTCATTCCCACAAACAACGGAACAAGGATTTTGTCTTTGCCCGAGCCGCCGAGTTTTAAAAACGAAATTGCAATTGCCGAGAGAATTGAAACAAAAATAAGCGATGTTACAATTGCGAGAATTATTGTTTTCTTGTTGCTCTTTTCGTCTTTATTTTCAATTTCTTCAACACGGCTTTCGGGAATGTTTACCGGAGCCATTTTGCGTGTTTTTTCTATGTCGTTATCGGGTGTTTCGTGATAAATCGATGTTCTCGGATCGGAAATCACTCTTACAAGGTCACGTTCCATTTCCGTTATTGTCTGATATCTGCGTGATGTGTCTTTCTGCATAGCTTTAAACACAATGCTTTCAACACTTGCCGGAACCGAAGGGTCGGCTGCCGTTATTGAAGCGGGAGTGTTCTCAATATGTTTCATTGCAATTGCAACGGGCGAATCGCCGTCATACGGAACGTGTCCCGTGAGCATTTCATACATCACAACTCCGAGAGAATATATGTCGGTTCTTGTATCGACAAATCCTCCCCTTGCTTGTTCGGGCGAAAAATAGTAAACCGAACCCAAAACGTCATTTTCGGCAGTCATTGTAGACGTTGTTGCGGCTCTTGCAATACCGAAATCGGCAACTTTAATCGCACCCGTGTTTGTAACTATTATGTTCTGCGGTTTAATATCTCTGTGTATGATGTTTTTCGCATGGGCAGCAGCAAGACCTTTGCATATTTCAATCGCAATTTTAACGGTTTCCTGCCACGAAAGCCTGCCCATTCTTTTAATGTATTCTTTGAGCGGAACACCTTCAACGTATTCCATTACGATATAATGAATACCGTTTTCCTCGCCAACGTCGTACACCGAAACGATATTCGGGTTTGAAAGACTTGCGGCAGCCTGCGCCTCAACGTTAAATCTGTTTAAAAATTCCTGGTTTTCGCCAAGCTCCGTTCTTAAAACTTTTACGGCAACAATTCTGTTTAAAAGAAGACATTTTGCTTTGTAAACTACCGCCATTCCGCCTTTGCCGACTTCTTCAAGCAATTCATATCTTCCGCCGAGTATTTTTCCTATCATATGTTAGACACCTCACATCAATCAATTTTAAGGGCAATGACGGTAATATTGTCATATCCGCCGTTATTGTTGGCGGTTTTTCCGAGTATGTTTACCGCCTCGTTAATATCATCGTTTTTATTTATGCAATCTAAAATCATTAAATCATCGACCATATTTGTAAGGCCGTCGGTGCAAAGCAAAATGATATCGTCTTTTTTTAAATCACACAGATAAATGTCGGCCTCGGTTTTAATATCAGAGCCGACTGCACGTGTAATAAGATTCTTGTTCGGGTGGTGCTGCGCCTCCGATTTTGTAATTTTTCCCATATCGATAAGCTGCTGGACAACCGAATGGTCTTTTGTTATCTGGCTGATTTCTTCGTTTCGCACAAGATAAAGCCTGCTGTCTCCGACGTTTGCAATAAACGCCTTTTGATTAATCACAACGCAGATAACAACCGTTGTGCCCATTCCGCTTAATTTTTCATCACAGAGTGCTTTTCCCAAAACAGCACTGTTTGCATCGTCAATGCTTTTTACAAGCACACTTTCAATCTGACTGGCGCTAAGCTTTTTAAGATTACTTGTTTTAATGCGCCCTGCAATGATGTCAATTGCTGTTTTGCTTGCCGTTTTTCCGCCGTTGTGACCGCCCATACCGTCGGCTACAATGACAAAACCATTGTTGTTTTCGTCAAATTCCGAAATGTAGTAGGCATCTTCGTTAACTTTTCTTACTGCCCCGACATCGGAATATACTGCCGTAACCATTATTAATCACCTCTTTTAACCGAGCGCCGAAGTTGCCCGCAAGAAGCGTTTATATCGCTTCCGAGTCTGCGCCTTACGGTTACGTTAATTTTATGTTTTTCAAGATTTTTTACAAATCTTTCGATACACTGTTTTGAAGGCTTTTTAAAACCGGTTTCGGTAACTTTGTTTACCGGAATTAAATTTACGTGGCAAAGCATGCCCGAAAGTGCGGCGGCAAGCTCATCTGCGTCATTATCGCTGTCGTTTACCCCTTCGATAATTGAATACTCAAAACTTATGCGCCTTTTTGTTTTTAAAATGTACTCTCTGCATGCCTTTAAAAGTTCATCTATGTTATATGCCGCATTAATCGGCATTATTTTGCTGCGTTTTTCGTCTGTAGGTGCGTGGAGCGAAACCGAAAGTGTAATCGGATAATTAAGTTCCATAAGTTTATATATGTTTTTTACAACTCCGCACGTTGAAAGGGATATGTGTCTGTATCCGATATTAATTCCGTTTTCGTCGTTAACGTTTTTCAAAAATTTAACTACGTTATCGTAATTGTCGAGCGGTTCGCCTATTCCCATCATTACGATGTTTGAAATGCGTTTTCCGATGTCTTTCTGTGCAAAAATGACCTGGTCGAGTATCTCGCCGGCCGACAGATTTCTTACAAGTCCGCCGATTGTCGACGCACAGAATTTGCACCCCATTCTGCATCCGACCTGCGATGAAATGCAAACCGTTATTCCGTGTTTATAAAACATAACAACGCTTTCAATCATTTCGCCGTCGGTAAGTTTAAACAAATATTTTGTTGTTCCGTCAATTTTTGAAACAAGCTTTTTTTCAATTTCAAGTGTGCTTATAAAGCTTTTTTCGCTTAATTTTTCCCGTAAACTTTTTGAAATATCCGTCATTTCGTCAAAAGAAGCAATTCCCTTGTGGAGCCAAGAAAAAATCTGTTTTGCACGAAATTTTTTCTCTCCGAGCGATTTCAAAAAATCCTCAAGTTCATCAAGCGTTAAGTCTTTTAAATTTATTTTCGTTTTATTTCCTTTTCATACGGCAGATAAAAAATCCGTCCGCGTTGCATTCGTTTGGAAAAACAGTAATCATACCGTCGTTTTGTTTATTATAACACGTTATTTTGTCAAGTTCAAACTCTTTATTAAAATTTAAGAATTTTTTAATATTTTCTTCGCCCTCTTCGGGTGTAAACGTACACAAACTGTAAACGAGAGTTCCGCCTTTTTTTACATATTCCGACGATGCGCAAAGGATTTTATATGATTTTTCAGCAATGGTTTTTATGTCGTCGTTTTTAAGCGAATACTTAATGTCAGGCTTCCTGGATATAATTCCGAGTCCCGAACACGGAGCGTCTACGAGCACACAGTCTGCTTTGTCCCTGTATTCTTCCAAAGTTTCTTCCGAGTTGTGAAGAAGTGTTTTTGCGATTGTAATGCCAAGTCTTTTAAAATTTTCCTGCATTAAAGAAAGTTTGTGTTCGTAAATGTCAAAAGCCAAAATTTTGCCTTTGTTTTTCATAATCTGCGCCAAAACAGACGTTTTACCGCCCGGTGCCGCACAGACATCTATTACAAAATCGCCTTCTTTCGGCGAAAGCGCATAAGCGCAAAGCGATGATGCGGCGTCCTGCACATAAAAATTCCCGTCTTTGAAGGATTTTAGCGACAAAACATTTCCGAGCGACGAAACTTCAATAATATTTTCGTTAAAACCGTGTTTTTTGCACGTAATCCCTTCTCCCGAAAGTTCTTCAATAAGTGATTTTGCGTCCGTTTTAAGCGTGTTGCAGTGAATCGTAAGATTTCGTCTTTCATTTAGCGATTCCATAAGTTTTTCTGCAAAAGATATGCCGTAATCGTTTATGAATTTATCTGCCATCCACTTTTCAAATGAGTAATAAACCGATAAATACTCACTTTTTTCGGACGGATATGAAATTTCGCTGCGTGTGACGTTTCGAAGAATAGCATTTACAAAACCCGCACTTTTAACGTTATAGCGTTTTGCAAGTTTAACGCATTCGTTAATTGCTGCGCTTTGCGGAATTTTATCGAGGAAGCAAAGCTGATATATGCCAAGTCTTAAAACATTTAAAATGTACGGCGAAATCTTTTTAAGTTTCACACTTGAAAATTTTCCGATAATATAATCAAGTCTGATTTTGTACTTAACAACGCCGTGCACAAGCTCTGTTACAAACCTTTTGTCAACATCGGGCAAATCGTTTGTGTTTAAAACTTTTTTTAATTCAATATTTATAAAAGCACCGTCTTTTTCTATTGCACATAAAATATCGAGTGCCGTTTTTCTTGCGTTTTGCATTTTTTCTCCTAAATATATGTTTTTAATCCCTGTTTCTTGCAATGAGTATAAATCTTAAAAGCTGTGCAAGCGAAACAAGCACAGACGCAACGTATGTCATTGCAGCCGCACTCAAAACTTTTTTTACTGGTTTAATTTCATCGGACGACAAAAATGCGTTGTCGTCAAGTATTTCAACCGCCCTGTGGCTTGCGTTAAATTCAACGGGAAGCGTTATAAGCTGAAAAACAACAACCGCCGAAAAAAGTATGATACCGATTTTTATAAGTCCGATACTGTCCAAAATAAAACCGAGTATTATAAGCGGAACCGCCGCCGTTGACGAAATGTTTACAACGGGATAAATTGCGTTTCGAAGATTTAGCGGAATGTACGATACCGCATGCTGAATTGCATGGCCGCACTCGTGCGCCGCAACTCCGATAGACGCTATGCTTCTTGAAGAATACACCGAATCGGAAAGGCGTATAACGTTAGTCCTCGGGTCGTAGTGGTCGGTAAGATTTCCGCCGACTCTCTCAATCGGTATGTCAGAAAGTCCGTGTCTGTCAAGAATATACCTCGCAACATCGCGCGCGGTAAATCCTCTTAAATTATCGACTTTAGAATACCTTGAAAATGTGGAACTCACCTTAAACTGAGCATACATACTTATAAGAATTGCCGGAATTACCAAAACAATATAATATGAATCAAGATACATGTCCTTCGCTCCTTTATCTTCCCAAAACATCGCCCTGCAAAATTTTGTTGCCTGCAAAATAATCGCGGACGCTCATTTCTTTTTTTCCTTCGGGCTGAATTTTAGTAACTTTAAGCACCGTACCGTCTTTGCACGCAACGTAAAACGCATCTTTGTCTGTTTTTACAACCTGACCGCACTTTGCGTCCGATGTAAGATTTACAACCTCCGCTTTTGTTATCTTCACAATTTTTGAGTTGTAATGCGTAAATGCTTTCGGCACTGGATACAACCCTCTTATTAAATTATACACGTCATTTGACGTTTTATTCCAATCTATAAGTGCGGTTGTTTTGTCGATGGTGTGTGCATATGAACTTTTTTCATCATCCTGTTTTTCAGCGCTGACTTTTTCTTTTTCAATTTGCTTCATGGCTTTTTTAACGGCTTTTTTGCCCAAAAGCGCAAGCTTATCGTGAAGGGTTTCGTAAGTGTCACCGCTTGTTATGTCACACTCTTCTTTTAATATCATATCACCCGTGTCAAGACCCTTTTCCATATACATTATCGTAATTCCCGTTTTTGTTTCGCCGTCGATAATCGAACGCTGTATCGGCGCTGCACCTCTGTATTTGGGAAGAAGCGACGCATGCACGTTTATGCAGCCGTATTCGGGAAATTTAAGCACGTATTCGGGAAGTATCTTTCCGTAAGCCGTAACTATTATTATATCGGGATTTTGAGCGTTTAAAATTTCTTCAAAATCGTCTTTTTTTAGTGTTGCAGGCTGATAAATTTTTATGCCATGTTTTTCGGCAAATTCGTAAACGGGCGGATGCATCATTTTGTGTCCCCTGTTTTTCGGTTTGTCGGGCTGCGTAATAACACAGTCTATATCGTAGCCTTCTTCGAAAAGCGCCTCCATTGTGGATATCGAAAACTCAGGTGTTCCCATAAACATTATTTTCAAAAAATCATCTCCAGTTCCTGTATGCGTAAAAAAGTTATTCTCCGTCTTCAAGCTCGCTTGGGTTAACTATTTTTTCCGCTTTGTCGACGAAAAGCACGCCGTCCAAATGGTCGATTTCGTGGCAAAGCGCAGTTGCCAAAAGCTCCTCGCCCACGATTTCAAGTTCTTTTCCGTCTCTGCCCGTTGCCCTAACCCATACCTTTGCCGGACGCTCAACTTCGCCCCATTTATCGGGAACGCTGAGGCATCCTTCAAAATTCTTCTGTGTTCCTTCTGTTTTTATGATTTCGGGATTTATAAGTTCAATAAGTCCCTCGCCGACATCGATTACAACAAGTCTTTTTAAAATCCCAACCTGCGGTGCGGCAAGACCTACGCCGTTTGCTTTCTGCATAGTCTGCGCCATATCATCTAAAAGCGTTAAAATATTGTCATCGATTTTCTCAATTTTTCTGCTTTTTTTTCTTAAAAGGTCATCGCCTATTTTTCTGATATTTCTTATTGCCATATTAAACTTCCTCCTAATACATATTGACGGGATTTGTGTCAACTGTAATGCTTACATCTTTGTTATAATTGTTTTCAACTGCTTTGTGCAGCAGCTCATAAGCCTTCTTTTTATAACTTAATTTAATTATAAACCTGTATCTGTATCTGCCGTTTATTTTATGTATCGGCGACTTTGAAACAGTGTAAATTTTAATATATCCGTTATAACCGTTATCTTTTAAAAGCGCAATGAAATCATTTCGGAGTTTTTTGAGCGCATCGCACGCTTTTTTGTCATTTTGCGAAACGGATGTTATGTTAATCATCTCGCAAAAAGGCGGATAAACCATGTTTTTTCTTGTTTCAATTTCGCTTTCGTAAAAGCTTTTGTAATCCTGGTTTTTGCTCATTACAAGTATTTCATCATCGGGATAATACGTCTGAATTATTGCTCTGCCCGCATCTTTGCTCCGACCTGCTCTTCCGGCAACCTGGGTGATAAGCGAAAACGTTTTTTCGCCGCTGCGAAAATCATCAAAATTAAGACTCATATCCGCCGAAAGAATTCCCACAAGCGTAACAAACGGAAAATCGAGTCCTTTTGCTATCATCTGAGTTCCGATAAGAACATCTGTTTTTTCTTCGGAAAATTTTTTAAGTATCATTTCATGGCTTCCTCTTCCGACAGTTGTGTCGGCGTCCATTCTTATAACCGACGCATTGGGGAAAAGCTTTTTTATTTCGTCGTAAACTTTTTGCGTACCTATTCCGAAATGTTTTATATATTTGCTTGAGCATTTTGGACACTCGCTGTAGTTTTCATGGCGGTAGTCGCAGTAGTGGCACACCAGATAATCGCCCGCTTTATGATAAGTGAGCGATATGTTGCAATTCGGACACTTCGGCACAAAACCGCAGCTTCGGCACGAAACAAAGCTTGAATATCCGCGCTTGTTAAGAAAAAGTATCGTTTGTTTTTTATCGTCAAGATTTTTCTTTATTTCTTCTTTGAGTCTTTCGCTGAAAATCGACCTGTTGCCGTTTTCCATTTCCTTTCGCATATCGACAATTTCGCAGGACGGAAGACTATTTTTGTTAATTCTGTTTTTAAGCTCAATAAGCTTATATTTTCCGCACTTTGCATTATAGTAACTTTCGGTAAGCGGTGTTGCACTGCCTAAAACAAGGCGTGCGTTTTCGTGTTTTATGCGGAATCTTGCAATCTCGGTTGTGTTATATCTCGGGCTTGTTTCCGACTTATAAGAGCTTTCGTGCTCCTCGTCGCAGATAATAATACCGAGGTTTTCAAATGGCGCAAAAACCGCTGACCTTGCGCCGACAACGATATTTGCCTCGCCTTTTTTCATTCTCTGCCATTCGTTGTAACGCTGACGCATTGTAAGCCTTGAATGCATAAGCGCAACGTTTTTTCCGAATCTTTCGGTAACTTGTTTTATCATCTGGGGAGTAAGCGAAATTTCGGGCACAAGAAAAATTGCCTGTTTGCCTTTTTTCAAAGCGTCCTCGATAACATCCAGATAAATTCTCGTTTTTCCGCTTCCCGTAACGCCGTGTATCAAAAAAACATCGCCGTCGCCGCCGTTTTTTATAGCGTCGGACGCATTTTTTTGTTCGTTTGTAAGCTTGCTGTCATTAATATCTTCAAATTCTTCTTCATAAAACAACGGCGCGTCGGACGATTCTTCGGTAATGCTTACATATTCCGAAACCGCCTTAAGAGTTTCGAGCGACGTATTTGCAACCTCCAAAAGCTCGCTGACCATTATCCTGTCGTTTTCGCAAAGCAATTCAAGCAGCCTTGCGCGCGCAGGCATACGTCTTTCAATTTTTTCTATTATAGCGTATGCTTCGCTTCTTTCAATGATGAGCGACGCATATTTTACTGTTTTTTCCCTGATATTTTCCGTTTCTTTCTGCGTTAACTTAACAATCCCCGATTTTTCGAGCGATTTTAC